>NZ_DBHKZA010000018.1:0-14175 GCF_057314935.1 Achromobacter sp. | reverse complement strand
GGCGCGTTGTCCGCGCGGGGCGCCGGGATCGGCATCAGCGGGGCCTGCACGGCGCTGTTCGGATCCGACGGCGCCAAGGCCGCGCCGGGGGCCGGCAGCGGCTTGACGGAGGTATCGACGCCGTCGGTGGAGCGGTTGTTGTTCAGGAAGTCGGTCAGGGCGTCGCCGGATGACAAGTCCAGCGAGGCCACGGCCTGTCCCGGCGGGAATTCCGAGAAGTAGTATTCGCCGTTTTCCACCAGCAGGCCGTCCGGACGCGGCGCCGGCTTGGCGTCCGGCACGCCCTTGAGCACCGGCTGCATGTAGTCCAGCCAGGTCGACAGGGCCAGGCCGCTGCCGAACTCGTTCGTGCCAAGCGACTTGGGCTGGTCAAAGCCCATCCAGACGGTCGTCGCCAGCGCGGGCGTGAAGCCCGAGAACCAGACGTCCACGGCTTCGTTGGTGGTGCCGGTCTTGCCGCCGACGTCGTTGCGCTTGAGCACCTGGTGCGCGCGCGCCGCGGTGCCGCTGGTGGCCACGCCGCGCAGGATGTCGTCCATGACCCAGGCGGTGCGCGGGTCGATGGCGCGCGCCGCTTCGTCGCCGGCCTTGACGGGCTGCGCCTGCATCAGCACTTTGCCGGAACGGTCGGTCACATGGTCCACCAGATAGGGCGTGACGCGATAGCCGCCGTTGGCAAAGACGCTGTAGCCGTTGACCACCTGCAAGGGCGTGGCGCCGCCCGCGCCCAGCGCCAGCGGCAGCACGGCCGGCCAGCGGGACTTGTCGAAGCCGAAGCGGGTCAGGTAGTCCTGCGCGTACTGCGGCGAGATGGCCTGCAGGATGCGGATAGACACCATGTTCTTGGAACGGTACAGGCCCTGGCGCAGGGTCAGCATGGGCTCGTACTTGTTGCCATCGTTTTTGGGCTGCCAATCCTTAGAGCCCGTCTGGGCGGCCGTCAGCATGAAGGGCTGGTCCGAGATTTGGGTCGCGGGCGTGAACCCCCGCTCCAGCGCCGCGGCGTAGACGAACGGCTTGATGTTGGACCCCGGCTGGCGCCAGGCCTGGGTCACCCGGTTGAAGGTGCCGCGGTTGTAGTCAAAGCCGCCGATCATGGCGCGGATGGCGCCGTCCTCGGGCGTCATGGACACCAGCGCCGCTTGCAGCGCCGGCATGTTGATGATTTCCCAGCTGTCCGAGTCCTTGTCGCCGGTCTTGTGGATGTAGACGACGGAGCCGCGGCGGATGCGCTGGCTGTCGCTGGCCTTCGGGTTCAGGGCGCGGGCGACGACGGCCAGCGCCTTCTTGTCCGAGATGGTGATGAGGTCGCGTCCGCTGCGCGCCAGCTTCACTTCCGTGGGACTGGCCGACAGCACCACGGCGGCGAGCAGGTCTTCGCTGTCGGGCGCCTTGTCCTGCACGCCGTCCAGGACCTCGTCCAGCGCCTGCGGATCGTTCTCGACGCCGTCGGGCAGGTCGAGCTGGTCTTCCGGGCCGGGATAGACGGCGCGGCGCGTGTAGTCCAGCACGCCGTCGCGTACGGCGCGGTAGGCGGCTTCCTGGGCCTTGGAATCGATCGTCGTGTAGACGTCGATGCCCTTGGAATAGGTTTCTTCCTGGAACACGCCGTACATCAGCTGGCGCGCCAGTTCGGCCGGGTAGTCGCCATGCACGGCGAAGCCGCGCGCGCTGGTGCCGTCCGCGCCGCGGATCGTCAGGTGTTGCTTCAGCGCTTCGTCGGCCTGCTCGGGCGTCAGGTAGCCCAGCGTCTTCATGCGGCCCAGCACGTAATGCTGGCGGATTTCCGCGCGCGGGAAATTGGTGATGGGGTTGAAGCGCGACGGGGCCTTGGGGATGCCGGCCAGCATGGCGGCTTCGGCCGGCGTCACTTCCGACAGCGGCTTGCCCAGGTAGGTGCGCGAGGCGGCGGCGAAGCCGTAGGCGCGGTGGCCCAGGTAGATCTGGTTCATGTAGAGCTCAAGGATCTGGTCCTTGCTGAGCTCGTTTTCGATCTTGAAGGTCAGCAGCAGTTCGTAGAACTTGCGCGAGTAGGTCTTTTCCGACGACAGGTAGAAGTTGCGCGCCACCTGCATGGTGATCGTGCTGCCGCCCTGCGACTTCGAGCCCTTGACGACGTTGGTCAGCACGGCGCGCGCCACGCCCATCCAGTCGACGCCGCCGTGGCTGTAGAAGCGGTCGTCCTCGGCCGCGAGCACCGCCTGGCGCATCACGGGCGGGATCTCGTCAAAGCGCAGCACGTTGCGGTGTTCTTCGCCGTATTCGCCGATCAGCACCTTGTCAGCCGTGTAGATGCGCAGCGGCACCCGCGGGCGGTAGTCCGTCATCGCGTGCAGGTCGGGCAGGCTGGGCCAGGCCAGCGCCAGGGCCAGCCCCAACAGGACGGCTCCGCACACGCCGGCGCCGGCCACGGCGATGCCCGCTTTGACCAGGATTCGTTTCCAGGGAAGGCCCGATTTGCCGCCCGGGGTGGCGGAGGATTGCTGGGGGGTGCTCATTGCAGGCGATTCTAGGACAGAACGCTATAGACCGGCCATGGCGCAATAAGGTTTCAGTAACCAAAATTGCCGGGGCAAGGTGGGGGGCGTGTGCCACGTAAATATAGGGACGGGGTCTAGCATACGCGGGGCGCGGCTTTCGCGCGCGTGCGCGATGAAATGCGCTGTGAAATGTATTGCGCGCCGTGACAAACGGCAAGGCCGGTTGCACGCTTTTGTCGGAATTCAGCGTCGGTTCAGCGCATCGGCGTCCTGCAGGTAGCGCTGCGGCGGCGCGCCCAGCGCCCGATGGAACATCGCGCTAAACGCGCTGGGGCTGCGGTAGCCCAGGTCGGCCGCAATGCGCGCAACCGGCACCCCCAGCGACAGGCGGCACACCGCGTCCGCCAGCCGCACCTGCTGCACCCATTGCCGGTAATTCAGGCCCAGCTCGGCCTGGAACAGCCGGATCAGGGTGCGGGCGCTGGCGCCGACTTCGCTGCCCCAGTCTTCGATGCCGCGTTGCAGCCCAGGCTGGTCCAGGATGGCCATGCAGATGGTCTGCAGGCGGCGGTCCCGCGGCCACGGGATCTGGATGGGCACCACGCGGGCGGCGGCCAGTTCGGACAGGATCAGCGCGGCGACCTGCTCGTCGCGGCCGCCCAGCGGGTAGTCGACGGGCGCCGCCGTCAGCGCCAGGATCAGTTCGCGCAGCAGTCCGCTGACCTCGACTACCTGGCATTGCCGCCAATAGCCCGCCGCGGCCTCGGCCTGGATGTAGAGCGACCGCATGGATACCGCGCCCACCATGTCCACGCCGTGCGGCACGCCCGCCGGCACCCATAGCGCGCGCAACGGCGGCAGCGCCCAGAAGCCGCTGGGCGTGGTGACGCGCATGACGCCTTCGACCGCGTAGATCAGCTGGGCGCGGGGATGGGAGTGGGCGCCGGTCTGGGCGCCGGCCGGGAATTCCTTGGCCATGGCCGTGACCGCGCGGGGCAGGTGCTGATAGTCCTGGGCATTGATGCTGCGGGCAGGGTCGGGCAAGGGCAGGCGAGCGGGCATGAGTGTCACTTCCGACAAAAGGATGAGGCGGCCCGTAGAAGCGCCGTAGCCGTATTTTGTCACTTCAGCGACGAAAATTGGCAGTTCTTAGAGGCGCCGGATTCCTACACTGTCCTCTGGTCCCGGCAATGGCGCCGGGTCGTCCTGCCCTTTTGCATGCGCACCATGAATTCCGCCCAGAACCCCGTTGCCGGCGTCACGGACGCTTCCATCCCCGCTCCCGCTTCCGCGCAGGCCGCCACCCCGGCGGCGTCGGACCCGTCCACCGCCTTCAAGGTGCTGGGCGCCATCAGCGTGGCGCATTTGATGAACGACATGATCCAGTCGATCCTGTTGGCCATCTATCCGATGCTCAAAGAGTCGTTCAGCCTGTCGTTCGCGCAGATCGGGATGATCACGCTGGTCTATCAACTGGCCGCGTCGCTGTTGCAGCCGTTCATCGGGTTCTATACCGACCGTCATCCCAAGCCGTATTCCTTGCCGGTGGGCATGGGCTTCACGCTGGTGGGCCTGCTGCTGCTGTCGGTGGCGCCGTCGTTCGGCTGGCTGCTGGTGGCGGCCGTGCTGGTGGGAACGGGGTCGTCGGTGTTCCATCCGGAATCGTCGCGGGTGGCGCGCATGGCCTCGGGCGGACGTCACGGCCTGGCGCAGTCGCTCTTCCAGGTGGGGGGCAACGTGGGGTCGGCGCTGGGGCCGCTGCTGGCGGCGCTTTTCATCATTCCGCACGGGCAGGGCAGCGTGGCGTGGTTTTCGCTGGCGGCGCTGTTCGGCATTGTCGTGCTGACGGGGATCGGGCGCTGGTACAGCGCCAACCGCGTCCGCCTCAAACCGCGCGCTCGGCGCGACGGGGCAGGCAACGGGCTGTCGCGCAATCAGGTGCTGGGCGCCTTGACGGTGCTGGGCGTGCTGGTGTTTTCCAAGTACTTCTATCTGGCCAGCCTGAACAGCTATTTCACCTTCTACCTGATCGGCAAGTTCGGCTTGTCGGTGCGCGAGGCGCAGCTGTACCTGTTCCTGTTCCTGGCCGCGGTCGCGGTGGGGACGGTGGTGGGCGGGCCCATCGGCGACCGCGTCGGCCGCAAGATCGTGATCTGGGTGTCCATCCTGGGCGTGGCCCCGTTCACGCTGATGTTGCCCTACGCGAATCTGTTCTGGACCGGCGCGCTGGTGGTGGTGATCGGCATGGTGCTGGCGTCGGCGTTTTCCGCCATCGTGGTGTATGCGCAGGAACTGGTGCCGGGCAAGGTGGGGATGATCGCCGGCCTGTTCTTCGGCTTCGCGTTCGGCATGGGCGGCGTGGGCGCCGCGGCACTGGGCAAGCTGGCGGACGCGACCAGCCTGGGCTACGTGTACCAGGTGTGCGCGTACCTGCCGCTGCTGGGCGTGGTGGCGATCCTGCTGCCGAATGTGGAAAAGCCCCGGGCGGGCACGGCCCGGGGCTGACGCGCGGGGCCGGCACACGCCCGCTTGCCCTCAGCCCGCCTGGACCGCGCGCAGTCGGGGCTGGCTTTTTTCGATGTCCAGGATCTCGCCTTCGGCGCCGTGGTGGATGACCGATACCCGGGCTGCGCGCAGCTGCGCAAGCTGGGCGGGCGTGACGGCGAAGCTCTTGGCCAGCCGATGGTCCGAGAGCGGCTTGATGGGCTTGCGGCGGTCCTTGCCGCCAAAGCGCCGGTGGTTGTAGACCGCCCAGCCCACCAGCAAGGCGGCATTCGCCAGCGCCAGCAATCCATATCCCCAGAGCGTGCGCACGGTGGGCAGGAAGACGGGCCACAGGGCCACGTCGGGCCCGCCCGCCGCGGCGCGCAGGATGGCCACGATGCCCGAACCGAACAGATAGACGAAGGCGAACCAGCCGACGGCGGTCAGCAGCAGGTCGAACAGATAGCCCGCGCGCGAGCGTTGCGTGGTGATGATCATGATGCGTCCGGTGATTTGATGCCCCGGTCCGGGCTGGTCCAGCGCGCGCGCCGGGCCTGCTTGCGAAGCATGACTTTGGGAAAGCTGACCAGGGTGGTGAACAGGCTGACCATCCAGTAGGCCAGCGGATACCAGATGACCCAGTACAGCGCGCGGGTCAGGCCGGGTTCATAGCGGCGGTCGATCAGGATGCTGACGGCAAATTGCAGCAGGCACACCATCGCCAGCATCATGCCGGTGAAGGCGGGCGGCATCAGGCTGGCGATCTGCATCTGGTTGGGCAGGGCGACGAACTGGCTGACAACCCACAGCAGCACCGAAATCGCGAAGGCGAACGCCCAGGCGGTAGACAGGCAGAATTCCGCCACCAGCGGCCACAGCCGGCGATGGCGCCAGCTCCAGATCGAGCGCAGGTTCTTCAAGAAAACCTCGGCGCCGCCCTGGGCCCAGCGCAAGCGCTGCTTCCACAATCCGCGCAGGGTCTCGGGCATCAGGATCCAGCACAGTCCGCGCGGTTCGTAGAAAATCGACCAGTGGTCGCGTTGCAGCTTCCAGCTGATGTCGATGTCTTCGGTGATCATGTCCAGGCTCCAGTAGCCCACGCGGTCCAGCGCCGCGCGACGGAACGCGGCCACGACGCCGGACACGGTGAACACCTGCCCGTAGACGCGCTGCGTGCGCTTGATCAGGCCGATGATCGACGAGAACTCGCCCACCTGGATGCGGCCGATCAGCGTCGAGCGCGTGCGGATGCGGGGGTTGCCGGTGACGGCGCCAACGCGCGGATTGTCGATCAGCGGCGCCACCAGATATGCGGCCGCGTCCGGGTCCAGCACCGCGTCGCCGTCGATGCAGACCAGGTATTCGCTGCGCGCGGCCAAGGCGCCCATGCGCAGCGCCATCGCCTTGCCCTGGTTCTGGGCCAGGTGCAGCACGCGCAGTTTCGGCTGCGATGCCGCCAGCCGGTCCAGCATGGCGGCGGTGCCGTCGCTGGAGCCGTCATTGATGGCGATGACTTCGATGTGCGGATAGTTCTGGTTCAGCGCGGCCAGCAAGGTTTCTTCGCCGTTGCCGGCTTCGTTGAAGCAGGGCACCAGGATGGACACCAGCGGGTCGCCGGCAAGCAGAGGCGGCTGGCGGTCCTTACCCCATGCCCAATGGCGTTCCCAATGCCACCAGAAGTAGATGCCGCCGGCCATCCACATGCCAGACATGAAAAGGGGGTAGAAGAAGACGAAGCCCAGCAACGCTTCGCCGGTCAGCATCAAGGTGAAGCCGAACGGCGCGCCGAGCACTGCGCAAAGGATTATCAGGGCGAGCAGACGGTCGATCATCGGATGGGATACCACGCTTCGGAGATGGCGGGCCGGATGCCTTGCAACCGGGGCTGGTCCTGCGAGAAGTCGTCGGGGTAGTAGCCGAAGCTGAGCGCGCCGCGCCGTTGCAGGCGCTGCATCCAGCCGGCCAATACCGCGGTGTCCACGGGCGCGCCTTCGGGCTGGCCGGGGCCCGCGCGCCAGTCGCGGCTTTGCAGTTCGAACACGGTCTTGCCCAGCGCGCCCGGACGGCGGGCGACGGCATCCACCATCGAATCCAGCCAGGCGTTTTCGTGGCCTTTCGGCACGTTTTCCATCAAGGGCATCGCCATGGGGGCGGTCCAGTCGTAAGCGCCCAGGAAGTCGTCCAGGTTCTGCGCGAACCAGGTCTCGGATTCCGGATTCAGGACGGGTTGCGCATAGATGTTGCGGGCGGTCTTGATCTGCGGGCCGCGCACCGCTTGCACGCGCTGCGTGAGGCTGGCGGTGAAATCGACCAGGGCACGGCTTTTGAAGCGTGTCCAGCGTTGCAGGGTGTCCGGGTCCGCGCGCAGCTCGGCGATGCTGCCAGGCAGGCCCGCCGCGCGGTACGCGGCAAGTGCTGCGGGGCTGGCGTCTTCGAAGTCGGACAGCAGGGCGTCGTCGTGGAACAGCAGGCCGTCGAAGATCGCGTAGCGCGCCAGGTCTTCGTACAGGTCACCGATGCGGGCGCGCACGGTGGCGTCGAAGGGCGACAGGCGGCGGTATTGGTCGGGGTCGGCTTGCGGCGCGCCTGCCGCCTCGGGGTCCCAGCGGATGACGCGCGGCAGGGACGGGTCCAGGTCAAAGGCCAGCACCGGCATCCAGGCATAGACCATCACATTGGCGCGGTTGTGCAATTGCCAGGCCGCGCGGTTGAACAGGTCGGCGCGCATGGGTAGCCAGCGGTTGGGGAAGTACACCGACTTCACCAGGCCGTCGCCTTCGGGATCCGCATAGGCTTGCAGGAAAACGGTGTTGATCTGCATGTCCAGGATGCGCTGCACCAGTTCCCCCAGGTTGCGATCGGTCTGCACCGGATCGGGGTCGTAGACGTAGTCCAGGTCGACGTGCGCCACCCGCATGAAGGGGTTCGCCTCCATGCCGACGACGCTGTTGGCGAAGGGTTTCAGGGCCGGGTCGCTGGACAGCAGCAGCCGGGGCGTGGACATCAGGCGGCCCAGCCGGCCGGCGCCGTCTTCCAGCGTGAGGGCCAACTGATAGCCGTGCTCGCCTGCGATGCGCAACGTGGAGCCGCCTTCGGCGCCATAGGGCCAGACCCAGACGCGGGGCGCGTGGCCGGTGACGCGGCGGATCTTGGCGGTGATGGCAGCCACGTCGCGGCCCATGCGGGCGTTGAACTCGGCTTCGGTTTCGTATTGGCGGGTCTGCGCGTTGTAGGCGCGAATGGCCGCGGCCGGTTCGGTGTTGCCCTGGGGATTGGCCAGCGCGCCGTAGTGGGAGGCGTCGGTGTGCGCGGCGATTTCCACCAGGCCGGACTGCGAGATTTCGCGGATCTGGTCCCAGGTCAAAAAGCGATCGCGCGCCTCGGGGCTGCCGCCGAAGTCCACCGGCTTGTCGGCCGGCGTATCCATCCAGACGCCGACGGGAGCCAGCAGCGCGGGCCAGCCATAGGCTTTCAGGATGGGCAGCACCCGGGTGTAGAAACTGCGGTAGCCGTCGTCGAACGAGAGCAGCACGGCGCGTTCGGGCAGCGGCTGGCCGCCCTGGCGCGCCGCCAGGATCTGGTCGACGGACACGGCCTGGTAGCCGTTGGCGCGCAGCCAGGCCAGCTGGTCGACCAGCCGGTCGGTGCGCACGCTCAAGAAACCCTGGTCGGGGTCGTCGTCTTCGACGTCGTGATAGGCCAGCGCCAGGAATTGATCCGGCTTCCAGGCCTGCTCGGCGGGGGCCACGGGGCGCTCGGCCGGCGGCGTGAAGACGGGAATGTCCTTGGCGCAGGCGGTCAGGGCCAGGATGACCAGCAGCAGCAAGCCAGCCAGGATCAAGCGGGTAGGGGTGTTAAGCGGCATGACGGGTTCTGGGTCCAGGTTTGGATGGAGGTTCAGAAGCGATAGGCAAGGTCGAACACGATGCGCAGTTCGCGTTCGCGCACGCCGTCGTAGGGGCGGCTGATGCCGGTGACCATCGCGCCCATGTCCAGCACGTCGTTGGCGCGGTAGCGCTGGCCGTAGCCCAGCGCCAGCACGCCGCCGGTGCCGTAGCCCTGTTGGCTGTAGGTGCCGGCGCCCAGCGTGCCGATCTGTTCCCATGCGGTTTCGTAGCGGCGGTAGAGGGTATGCGTCAGGCGCACGCCCGGCACCGCCATGAAGTCGGCCTTCGGGTTGAAGTAGGGCGCGTCGTCACGCGTGTTGTGCTGGGACGACAGGTCCAGCTCCAGGTCCGCTTTCAGGTGCGGGGCGGTGTAGACGCGCTCGCGGCCGTTCACGCCCAGTTCCCAGCGGCGGTTGCCGTCGCTGAAGCGGGACGGGGCGACCGCCAGCGTCCATTCGCGCCGTTCGTTGGCGCGCCAGCGCACGAATCCCGTCAGGCGGTTGGATGAGATGTCGTTGGTCAGGGCGCGCAGCGGCGTCTCGCGCGACATGATTTCGCCCGAGCCGCCGATCTGCCAGTGGTCGTCCAGGTCGTAGGCGGCCGACAGGCGCACACCCGGTTTCACGCCATGGCCGTAGTCATGGGTGGAGACTTCGCCTTCGACGGTCAGGTCGCGGCCGCGCCATTCCACGCCCGTGCGCAGCCAGCGGTAGTTGCCGCGGCCTTCCTCGAAGTCGCCTGCCGCATAGCCGCCGCCACCGAACACGCGCCAGTTGTAGTCGATGGGCGAGGAATAGAGCACGGCATCGATGCCGAAGTCGCCGTTGCCGGTGACGGGGCTGTCCGAGGCCAGCCCCCGATAACCGCTGAGCCGCAATTCGGCCTTGTTGTGGACTTCCCATTCGCGCGCCAGGCGGCGGCTGGTCAGGTTTTCGGGCGTGCGCGCCAGCGTGTCCGCGGACAGCGCTTCCGCCTGCCGCCATTCCTGCAGGTCCAGCGCGGTGAAGCCCTGGCCGTTTTCCACCCCGACGCTGCGGGGCGCCAGGGTTTCGGCCATTTTCAGTTCGGCTTCCGAGGCGCGCGGCAACGAGCGCGCGCGGTACAGGCCGGCCAGGTCGCTGCGCAGGCTGGAGTTGTTGGGGGCGTTGGCCACCATGTCTTCCAGCCTCGCTTGCGCGGCAACGGTGTCGTCGGCCTGCAGGCGGGCGGCGGCAAGCGTCTGGCTGCTTTCCAGGTTCAGGTCGTTGGGCATGCGGGTGGCCTGGCCCTTGTAGTAAAGCCAGGGGGCATAGCCCGACTGCACGGCTTCGGTCACCGCGCCAGTCTTGTCGTATTGCTCGCCTTCGGCCAGCGCGTAGTAGCGCCCCGTCTGGTTGGCCAGCCGCTGCTCGGGATCGTCATTGTTGAAGGCGTCGTCGGCCGCGACCTGTTGGTAGAGGTCGCGGGCGCGTTCAGGCTGGCGCAGGTACAGATAAGCTGAGGCCACATCGTTCAGGGCATAGCGCGGCACGGTCACGCCTTCGGCGACCAGCGCTTCGTATTCCTGCGTCAGATCGGCCATGCGCACGCGCGCATGCAGGGCGTGCAAGCGGTCGATGCGGGCACGCGTGACGTCGTCGCGCGCCGCGTCGCCCAATTGCCGCCAGGCAGGAATCAGCGTGTCATAGCGGGCCAGCGCGCGGTCTGCGATCACGAAGCGCTCGGCCTCGCTGCGGGTCGGCATCGCCGCCAGACGCACCTGCTGAGCCAGTGCATCGGCCTCGAAGCCGCGCATTTGGGCGGCATTGAACAGGTCCGGATGCCGCCGCGCGCGTTCCAGCGCCGTGTCGGCCATGCGGGCGCGCTGCAGCGCGTAAATGTATTCGCGCTGCACGGCAGGGGAATCGGGGGCAAGGCCTTGCGCCAGATCCGTCTGATGCAGGGCTTCGAAGGGCTGGCCCTGGCGGGCGTGGACATAGGCCAGCGCCAGGCGTGCGTCGGGGTTCCTGGGTAGGCTCGCCACCCATTTCCGGCCGGCGGCCAGGGCCGGGTCGAATTGGCCGGCGTCCGCCAACGTCATGATTTCGCCGGCGGCAAAAGCGGACTGCCCGGGGTGGCGGCGGATCCCCTCGCGGAAGGCGGCCAGGGCTTGCGGCCAGCGCCGTTCGTCGCGGTAGGCGCGGGCCACCGCCAACTGCACGTCGCCGGGCAGCGCGGCGCCGGACGGCAGGGATTCATAGGCCGCGATGGCCTCGGCGGGCTTGCCGGCCCAACCGGCGATGATGATGTGATCTTGGATGGCGCGGGCGCCCGCGGCCGGCCCTTGCTGGCGCAGCATGGCCAGCGCGGGCTCGTAGTCGCCGGCACGGGCGCGGAGGATCAAGGCGTCGTAATCGTCCGCCGGGCCCGCCAGGGCCAAGGCGGGTGCCAGGGCCGCGCAGGCGGCCAATCGGCGCAATGTCGTTCGGGCAACCGGGGGTTGCTTGGGTCCTCTATTTTGCATCTGTTGTACTTCCGCAGTTGCGACTAGGGATGTTCATGGCTCCGCCGCCCTGCGGGCGCGCTGGCGGCAGAACCGGCAGCGACTCGAGCGGCGCGCGGGGCGCCCTCGGGAAGGGAGGCGAACATGTGGTTTGGACTGCGCGGCGCCCGCTACGGGGACCTTCGCACGCGCGCTGAGGCGGTGCATGGCTAGTACGCGCCACGCCCGTAGGGCGTGGTCGAGGGGCTTCTTGCGGCTCCTGCGACAAATGGGACTGTAGGGGTTTTCCGCAAATTCAACTGTCAATTACTGCAAAGGACGATCCCGGCGCGCTGCCCTTGGCGTATTCTTCGTTGCATACCGTGCAATCGTCCTGGCGCGGCTGGTAAAGGTTCTGGATAAATCGCATTCGCCTCGCGACGGCTCTAGCCCGTCCTGCGTGCCGTGCGTTCATTTGTCCTTCTGGTAACAAAAAGCATCAAAAATGCTGACGTGTAACGCGTTTCCACTTACGAACCCAGTGCAACGGCAATTCCAAGCGACGGCAAGCGCCTGAAGGCGCGACCCGGCAAAAACCATGACGACTTCCTTGTTCTTCCTGATGTGGGGGCTGGCTACGGCGTTGGCGTTGCCGCTGCTGCTGCCGTTCCAGGCGCGCGGCGTGGGCGGCGTCCAGGCGTTCATCGCGGCCAATGCGCTGGCCGTGTTGTCCCTGTTGTCGTACGCGTCGGCGGAGTTCATCGCCGCAGGCATTTATGTCATGGCGTCGAACGCCGCGTGGGTATGCGCGGTGGGCCTGGTCTATGTGGGCCTGCGCCAGTTCTTCGGCCTGCGCCCGCACATCGTGCGTACTTCGGGTATCAGCGCGGCGTGCCTGTTGGCATTGGCCGTGATGCTGTATGGCGAGGACAACCTCGTCGGGCGCATGGTGCTGTTCTCGGCCTATACCTGCGTCTACATGGCGATGGCGGGCTGGGTGATCTACCGGCAGCGCGCCGATATCCAGACGCGCGGCGTGACGCTTTATCTGATGTTGGCGACCTTCGGCCTGGCCGGCCTGCATGCGGCGCGCGCGGTGATCTATGCCGCTGGCCTGGCGCCGCCTGTCTCCCTGCTGCAACCGTCATCCTGGGGGCTGTTCTTCATCGTATGCGGATCGGTCACCGTGCCCGCGCTGTTCCTGGCCCTGTTGCTGCTGATCCAGACCCGTCTGTCGGAACAGATGCAGGCCGCGCTGACGTTCGACAGCCTGACCCGCGCGTATTCCCGGCGCAGCATCCTGGACGAACTGGAGCACGAGCTGCAGCGATGCAGCCGCATGGACGGCCAGTTGGCCGTGCTGGTGCTGGACATCGACCACTTCAAATCCATCAACGACCGCTACGGCCACGCGGCCGGAGACACCGCGCTGAGGCATTACGCGCAGGTGGTGCAGAACGCGGTGCGCGCCTCGGACCGCTTCGGCCGGCTGGGCGGCGAAGAATTCGTGCTGCTGATGTATGACTGTGATCCGGCGCGGGCGTTGATCCACGCGCAGCGGGTGTGCGACGCATTGCGGGACACGCCGCTGTATTTGCAGGGGGGGGAAGTGCAGATGACCACCAGCGGCGGCCTGGCGTCCTACCAGCCGGGCGACAGCGCCGACGTGATCCTGGCGCGCGCCGATGTGGCGTTGTACCGCGCGAAGGAACAAGGCCGCGACCGCGTGGAGATGGCATTTTCCGGGCGCGGCGCGGGCCGTGTGCAGGTGGGCGGCGTGGCGGCCAACGCGCCGTTGGCCGCTCAGGAAGCCTCGGGCGACTAGGGCCGGTCCGAGGTTCCTTTCAACTACAGGCTAGGGCTTGAGGTGTTCCGTCAGGAACTTCTCCATCGCTTCGTAGAACTCGAACTTGTTCTCGTCGTTGTGGAATCCGTGGCCTTCGTTGTCCTTGACCATGTATTCCACTTCGATGCCGCGGGCCTTCAGCGCCTTGACCATCTGGTCGCTTTCATCCTTGTTCACGCGGGGGTCTTTGGCGCCCTGCGCGATGAACAGCGGCGTCTTGATCTTGTCCGCATGCAGCGCCGGCGAGGTGGCCGCCAGACGGTCGTGGTCGCGCTCCGGATGGCCCACCATGTCCTGCATCTTGTCCAGCATGGGCTTCCAGTACGGCGGAATGGACTTCATGAACGTGAACAGGTTCGACACGCCCACGTAGTCCACTGCGGCGGCATAGAGGTCTGGCGTGTACGTCACGCCGGCCAGGGTGGCGTAGCCGCCGTAGCTGGCGCCGTAGATGCCGATGCGCTTGGGGTCGGCGATGCCTTCCTTGATCAGCCATTGGACGCCGTCAGTGATGTCGTCCTGCATTTTCAGGCCCCATTGTCCGAAGCTGGCTTCCCAAAAGGCGCGGCCGTAGCCGGTCGAACCGCGGAAGTTCATCTGCAGCACGCAGAAGCCGCGGTTGGCCAGGAACTGCGTTTCGGGGTTGTAGCCCCAGCCGTCGCGTGCCCACGGGCCGCCGTGCGGGTTCACGATGCAAGGCAGGTTCTTGGGATCGCGCCCGGCGGGCAGCGTCAGGTAGCCGTGGATGGTCAGGCCGTCGCGGCTTTGATAGCTGATCGGGCGCACGTGCGCCATGTCCGCTTCCGGGATGGCTGGGTTGATGTCGGCCAGCTTGGTGAGCGTGTCGGTGGTGGCGTCATAGATGTAGCGCGAACCCGGCGTGCGGTCGTTGTAGGCGGCGACGATGAACTTGTTTTCGTCGCGGTTGGAGCCTTGCAGCGCGATCTCGTAGCCCGAGAGCTTTGCCGACAGCGTCTTGAACAGCGCTTCGGACTGGGCGTCGAAGAACTTGAATTGCGGCTTGTCGGTCTGGTAGGC
>NZ_DBHKZA010000017.1:0-87876 GCF_057314935.1 Achromobacter sp. | reverse complement strand
GCCGTGGCGGTGCGTGCGCTGTGCGAGTTCACCGCGCGGGCCGGCGATCTGGACTTGCGTTTCACGCCGGCGCCGACCGGGCTGGAAGGCATGGCGGGCCACGCGGTGGTGACGGGCCGGCGCGGGCCGTCCTACGAGACCGAAGTGGCGCTGTCCGGCCAACATGAGAACCTGCTGGTGCGGGGGCGGGCCGACGGCTATGACCCCGTGGCCAGGCAGTTGGAAGAGGTCAAGACGTATCGCGGCCAGTTGGACAGCGTGCGCGAGAACCACCGCGTGGTGCATTGGGCGCAGGCGCGCGTCTATGGCCATTTGCTGTGCCAGTCACGCGGGCTGGACCAGGTGCGCGTGGCCCTGGTGTATTTCAATGTCGTCACCGAAGAAGAAACGGTGCTGGTGGAAACGCATGAGGCGCCGGCGCTGGCGGCCTTCTTCCAGGAACAATGCGACCGATTCCTGGCCTGGGCCAAGACCGAGCTTGCTCATCGGCAAGCGCGCGATGCCGCGCTGGAAAAGCTGGCGTTTCCGCATGGCGAATTCCGCGCGGGGCAACGCGACCTGGCCGTGGCCGTGTACCGCACGGCGCGCGACGGCCGTTGCCTGATGGCGCAAGCCCCCACCGGTATCGGTAAGACGCTGGGCACGATCTTCCCGCTGCTCAAGGCCAGCCCCGGCACGGGCCTGGACAAGATCTTCTTCCTGGCGGCCAAGGGATCGGGGCGTGGGCTGGCGGTTCAAGCGCTGGACACCATCAATGCGCAGCCCGCGGCGCCCGCGCTGCGGGTGCTGGACCTGCAGGCGCGCGACAAGACCTGCGAGCATCCGGATCTGGCCTGCCACGGGGATTCCTGCCCCTTGGCAAAAGGGTTCTATGACCGCTTGCCGCAAGCGCGCGAAGCGGCGTTGCAGCACGTCCGGCTGGATGCGCCCATGGTACGGGAGACGGCGCGCGCGCATCAGGTGTGTCCGTACTACCTGTCGCAGGAGCTGATCCGCTGGAGCGACGTGGTGGTGGGCGACTACAACTATTACTACGACGCCACCGCAATGCTGTACGCCATGACGCAGGCTTACCAGTGGAAGGTGGCGGTGCTGGTGGATGAAGCCCACAACCTCGTGGACCGGGCGCGCCGCATGTACACGGGCGAACTGGACCAGGCGTCGCTGTCCGCGGCGCGGTATGCCGCGCCCAAGGCGCTGAAGAAGCCGCTGGACGGCCTGCAGCGGTCATGGAACGCCCTGAACAAGAAGCAGGTTGAACGGTATCAGGCCTATGAGATGGTGGCCCCGGGGGTTTTGACCGCCGTGCAAAAGGCCGTAGGCGCCATCATGGAGCACATGGCTGAATCGCCGTTGCCGCAAGACGATCCCGTATTGACGTTCTACTTCGAAGCGCTACAGTTCATGCGCCTGGCCGAACAATTCGGTTCGCATGCGCTGTTTGACGTGACGCTGTCGGACGTGGGCGTGGCCAGCGCCAAAACGCGGCCGTCCACCTTGTGCGTGCGCAACGTGATCCCGGCGCCGTATCTGGCGGCGCGCTACGCGGCGGCGCACGCGACGGTGCTGTTTTCCGGCACGCTCAGCCCCCAGCAGTTCTACCGCGATACGCTGGGGCTGCCCAAGGATGCGCCCTGGATCGACGTGGCCGCGCCCTTCCAGGCAGAGCAACTGGCCGTAAGGGTGGTGGGCAACGTGTCTACGCGCTACCGCGACCGCGAACGTTCGCTGGCGCCGATCGTCGACTTGATCGCCACGCAATACGCCGAGCGGCCCGGCAACTATCTGGGGTTCTTAAGCAGCTTCGATTATTTGCGCCAGGTGTCCGACCTGATGCGCGAACGCCACCCCACGGTGCCGATCTGGTTGCAGACCCCGGGCATGGACGAGCCTGGCCGCGCCGCGTTCCTGGCCCGGTTCACCGAGAGCGGCCGGGGGGTGGGCTTCGCGGTGCTGGGCGGCGCGTTCTCGGAAGGGGTGGACCTGCCGGGCAAGCGGCTGATCGGCGCCTTCATCGCCACACTGGGCCTGCCGCAAGTGAACCCCGTGAACGAAAACATGAAGCGGGCCATGGACTTGCGTTATGGCGAAGAGAACGGCTACGACTACACCTACCTGTATCCGGGCATGCAGAAAGTGGTGCAGGCGGCTGGCCGCGTGATCCGCACCGAGCAGGATGTGGGCACCGTGCACCTGATCGACGACCGCTATCGCCGCGCCAAGGTGCGCGGCCTGCTGCCCAGCTGGTGGCAGGTGGACTGATGCGCTAGGGCGTGGCCGCCGCGCCATCGCGGGCGGCGTGCGGGCGCTGCCGCCCCAGCAGCGCCTGGATGGCCAGCGCGGTCAGCACGGCAATGCCGGCCAAGGCGTGCAGCACGTGGCGAAAGGCCTCGTCATAGCTTTGCTGCAGCAGCGCCGAGGCGCCCGGCAACAAGGCCGCGGCTTCGTGCAACTGGCCCAGCGCGGCGCGGTTGGCGGCCATCAGGATGGCGTGGCCGTCGGTGGCGGCAGGCAGCGCCGCTGTCAGCGGCAGCTGGATCAGCATGGCCAGCAGCGCGCTGACGACCGCGATGGCGATGCCGTCCGCCGATACGCGCACCGTGTTGAAGATGCCGGTGGCCATGCCGACGTTGCGCGGTTCCACCACGCTGACGGCCATCGCGTCCATCAGGCCCCAGGGCACGCCGATGCCGATGCCGATCAAGCTCATCGGCAACCACAGGCCGGTGGCGCCGCTGGCCATGACGTCGGCCAGCCAGACCAGGCCGGCGGCCACCGCCAGCAAGCCGACCGCGGACAGCACGCCCGGGTTGAACCAGCGTGTCAGCAATGCGGCCAGGAACGGCACGACCAGCAACGGCGCGGCCAGGCCGATCATCAACTGGCCGGCAGCCAGCGCGCTGTAGCCGTCGATCCCGATGAAGCGGCCGGGCAGCAAGGCGATCAGCACGATGAAGAGGAACGCCGGTGAAGCCGCCAGCACCTGCACGCCGACAAAGCGCGCGTCGCGGAACAGGCTCAGGTCCAGCATGGGCCGGGCGGCGCGGCGTTCGATGCGCAAGAACACGCCGGACAGCAGGGCAGATGCCGATAGCGCGCCGATCACGTGCGCATCCGTCCAGCCCGCTTCGGGCGCCAGCAACATGCCGTAGGTGAACAGGCCCAGCGCGCCGGTGAAGCTGATGGCGCCCGGCCAGTCCAAGCGGCCCTGGGCGGCACAGAGAGTCGGGCGAACGCTGACGGCCACCATGACGGCGCCCAGCACGCCCACCCCGCCCGTCGCCAGGAATACCCACTCCCAACCGGCGGCCTGCACCAGCCAGCCGGAAGCCAGCGGCCCGAACGACAGGCCGACGCCGAACGTGGTGCCCAGCAAACTGAACGCACGGGTGCGCGCCACGCCGTGGAACAGTGGGGCCAACGACGACATCGCGGCGGCAAAGGCGGCCGCGCCGCCCATGCCCTGCATCAGCCGCAGGACATCGATCCAGCCCGTGGTGGGCACGTAGGGGATGGCGAACGTGGCGGCGCAGAACCAGGCCAGGCCCAGCAGCCAGACCCGACGGGGGCCGTACAGGTCGGTCAGGCTGCCCGACACCATGATGACGCTGCCGTACGCGAGGATGTAGCCGTTCAAGATCCAGTTCAATTCAACCGAGGTGCCGCCCAGCGCCTGGCTGATCGACGGCAAGACCACGGCGGGGCCGGTGAAGCACAACGGAATAAGCAGGGCCGTCAGGCAGGCGGACAGCAGTTGCAGCCAGCGATGGCGGGGGGAGGGGGATTCAGGAAGTTGCATGGGGCGTGCCGGTCGAATTAGGGCGCCGCGCGGCGGGATTGCGGTGCGGCGGCAGAATGACGGCAAGCTTAGGGGGCGTCGGATAAAAGAAAAACAGGCTAGGATTCCGAATATTCAGGACAGATATGTCCGCAATGAGGGGGTAGGGATGGACAGTCTTGGCGGCATCGGCGTCTTTGTGCTGGTCGCGGAAACGCGCAGCTTTTCCGAGGCGGCGCGAGTGCTGGGGGTGTCGCCGTCAGCGGTGGGAAAAAGCGTGGCCAGAATGGAAGAGCGCTTGAAGGTGCGCCTGTTCCATCGCAGCACGCGCCAGATCGCGCTGACCCCGGAAGGCGAGAAATTCCTGGAGCGTTGCCGCCGCATCCTGTGCGAAGTGGAAGCCGCTGAACTGGAACTGTCCGAAGCCACCGATGCGCCGCGCGGCAAGCTTCGGGTGAGCTTGCCGCGCTACAGCGGGCTGTTCGACGCCACCATCGCCAGCTTCCTGCGGCAATACCCGGCTGTGGAGCTGGACCTGGATTTCACGGACCGGATGGTGGACGTGATCGGCGAAGGCTACGACGCCGTGGTCCGCACCGGCGACATGGACGATTCCGGCCTGAAACGCCGGCGGCTCGGGCCGTTCCGCCGGGTACTGGCCGCGGCGCCTGCCTATTTGCGCCAGCATGGCACGCCCAAGCGCGCGGGCGACCTGCTGCGCCACGCCTGCCTGCATTACCGATATCCCGCGACGGGCCGGCTTGAGAAATGGCCGTTGAAACTGGGGCCGGACGCGCAATCGCCCGAGTTGCCCCTGACGCTGGTCTGCAACAGCGTCGAGATGCGGATATCCCTGGCAGTGGGCGGGCAGGGCATCGTCTGCCTGCCGGATTTCACGATCCGCCGCGAGCTGGCTGCGGGCCAGCTGCAGATCGTGATGGAAGACCGCACGCGCGGCAGCGGCACGATGTGGGCGCTGTGGCCGGCCAGCCGCCATGCGTCGCCCAAGCTGCGGGTGTTCATCGACCATCTGGCGCAACACCTGTTTCCCTGAATCCGGCCAGGCCGCCCTTGTAGGATGATAATCATCATATTAATATGATGATCATCATCTAATGGCTGGACCAGTCATGCGCTACGACAACGGACACAAGCGGGAAACGCGGATACGCATTTTGAAGACGGCGGCGGACGCGGTGCGCGCAGACGGGCCGGACCGGATCGGCGTGGCCGCGGTGATGCGTCAGGCCGGCATGACCCATGGCGGCTTTTACGCGCATTTCAATTCGAAGGATGCGCTGGTCGAGGCGTCGATCGAACACATGTTCGACGAGGCGCTGGCCCGCGCCCAAAAGCGGATGGAGGGACGCACGCCCGCCGAAGGCCTGGCCGCCTACGTAGATGCCTACCTGTCGACCGCCCATTGCGAGGCGCGCGCCCATGGCTGCCCGCTGGTGGCGCTGGCCTCCGATCTGCCGCGCCAGTCTGACGCCTGCCGGCAGGCCTATGCCGCCGGGTTGCGTCGGCTGGTGCAGGCCCTGGCCGGCCGGTTGGCCGATGCCGGCTACCCCGAGCCGGAACCGCTGGCCCGTTCGGTGCTGGCTGAGCTGGTCGGCGCGGTTTCCCTGGCCCGTTGCGAGACCGATGCGCAACGGGCGAATGCCATGCTGGCGGACGCCCGCCGGCTCTTGAAGGCCCGACTGGGCCTGGAGCAATGCTGATGACATCCCAACCGACCCCCCATCGCGAACCCAGCCTGGTCGAGGAGACCGGCGCGGGCCTGGACGGCCTGGCGCAACTGCGGGCGTTGCTGGCTTCCGGCCGCAAGCCCGGCATCATGGTGACGCTGGACTTCGACTTCGTGGAAGTGGAAACCGGACGCGCGGTATTCGCCGGCACGCCGGGGCCGCAGGCCTACAACCCCATCGGCACGGTGCACGGCGGGTATGCCGCCACGCTGCTGGATTCGGCGTGCGGCTGCGCCGCGCATTCCCAACTGACGGCCGAGCAGGCCTACACCACGCTGGAGCTGAAGGTGGCCTACCACAAGGCCATCACGCGCCACAGTGGCCTGCTGCGGGCGGAAGGCCGGGTCTTGTCGATGGGCCAGCGCGTGGCTTATGCCGAAGCCAAATTGACGGACGCGCAGGGGCGCCTGCTGGCCTCGGCCACGTCCACCTTGCTTGTATTCGCGCGGCCGGCTCCGGCCGTTGTCGCGGGTTGAGACGTCTCGCTTACAAGGAACAGCCATGATTGCCGAAGATCCTATTGTCATCGTTGCCGCCGCGCGGACTCCGCTGGGGCGTTTTCTCGGGGGCCTGGCCCCCGTGGCCGCTGCCGACCTGGGCGCCGTCGCGATCCGCGCGGCGCTGGAACGCGGCGGCGTGCCGGCCTCCAGCGTGGATGAAGTGCTGATGGGGTGCGTGCTGCCGGCGGGGCAGGGACAGGCGCCGGCGCGCCAGGCCATGCGCGCTGCCGGCGTACCGGACGCGGTGGGCGCCACCACGGTCAACAAAGTGTGCGGGTCCGGCATGAAGGCGGCGATGATTGCGCATGACCAGATCCTGGCCGGCGCGATTGACGTGGCGGTGGCCGGCGGCATGGAGTCCATGAGCAACGCGCCGTATCTGCTGAAGAAGGGGCGCTCGGGTTATCGCTTCGGCCATGACCGCGTCTACGACCATCTGGCGCTGGACGGCCTGGAAGACGCCTACGAGGCGGGCCGGCCGATGGGCGACTTTGGCGAAAGCGCCGTGCAGGCCTACGGTTTCACCCGCGCCGACCAGGACGCCTATGCGGCCGAGACGCTGCGGCGCGCGCGGCTGGCGGTGGAGTCCGGCGCGTTCGCCGCCGAGATCGCGCCGGTGGCTGTGCCGGGCAAGGGCGGGGCGCTGACGGTCGACCAGGACGAGAATCCGTTGAAGGTGTCGCTAGAGAAAATCCCCACGCTCAAACCCGCCTTTCGCGAAGACGGCACCATTACGGCCGCCAGCGCATCGGCCAATGCGGACGGCGCGGCAGCGCTGGTGCTGACCCGCGAATCGGTCGCGCGCCGCGAAGGTTGGCCGGTGCTGGCCCGCATCCACGGCCACGCCACGCATAGCCAGGAGCCGGCCTGGTACACGACGGCGCCCATTCCGGCCATCCGCAAGTTGCTGGACAAGGCCGGCTGGCAGATTCAGGATGTGGACCTCTTCGAGATCAACGAGGCGTTCGCCGTGGTCGCCATGGCCGCGGCGCAGGACCTGGGCATTGCGCGCGACCGGCTGAACGTCAACGGCGGTGCTTGCGCGCTGGGGCATCCGATCGGCGCGACGGGCGCGCGGCTGATCGTGACCTTGCTGCACGCCTTGCAGGCGCGGGGCCTGCGGCGCGGCGTGGCGGCGTTGTGCATCGGCGGGGGCGAGGCCACTGCCGTGGCGATAGAACGGGTCTGAGCGGTCGGGGCGGTCCCCGGTCCTGTCGGGCGGGCGTGGTCTGCCTGGTTTGCGTAGTATGTCGGTTGCGCCAGGCGTTCGCCGCCTGCGACCATAACGACAAACCAGGAGACCGCATGCCCCCCGCCACGCCGGCCGCACCCGCCAGCCTGAACCCCATCGTCGCCATGCCGGCGCACGCCCTGTCGGAGGCCATCCGGCGGCGCGAGCTGTCCTGTGTCGACGTCATGCGCGCCTATCTGGCGCATATCGACCACGTCAACCCCAAGATCAACGCCATCGTCGCTCGCCGGGATCCGGACGCGTTGCTGCGCGAGGCCGCCGAGCGCGACGCGCAACTGGATGCGGGACAGTGGCTGGGCTGGATGCACGGCATGCCGCAGGCCCCGAAAGATCTGACGGCGGTGCGCGACATGGTCACGTCCATGGGCTCGCTGGTCTACAAGGATCTGGTCACGCCGCACGACTCGATCATGGTCGAGCGGATGCGGGCATCGGGCGCCATTTTCATCGGCCGCAGCAATGTGCCGGAATTCGGCCTGGGGTCGCACACGTACAACTGGGTCTACGGCACCACCGGCAACCCCTACGATCCGACCAAGACCGCCGGCGGCAGCAGTGGCGGCGCGGCGGCCGCGCTGGCCGCCCGCATGCTGCCGGTCGCCGACGGCAGCGACTTCGGCGGGTCGTTGCGCAATCCGGCGGCGTTCTGCAACGTCTATGGCATGCGCCCGTCGGCCGGCCGCGTGCCGTTTGGCCCGGCGCCCGAAGTGTTCTTGAAGCAGCTGTCCTACGAAGGGCCGATGGGCAGGACGCCGCGCGACGTGGCGCTGCTGCTGTCCGTGATGGCGGGGCACGACAAACGTTCGCCGCTGTCGCTGCGCGACGACCCGGCGCAGTTCGCCGCGCCGCTTGCGGCCGACATGCGCGGCAAGCGCATCGGCTGGCTGGGCGATTGGAACGGCTACCTGGCCATGGAACCGGGCATCCTGGACCTGTGCGCCCAGGCTCTGGCCGCGCTGGGCACCGTGGGCTGCGATGTCGTCGATTACCAGGTGCCTTTCGCCGGCGACCGCCTGTGGCGCATCTGGCTGGCGCATCGGCATCTGATGGTGGGCGGCCAGTTCCATGCCCTGGTCGAAAACCCCGACACGCGCAAACTGGTCAAGCCGGCGTTGATCTGGGAAGTCGAGGGGCTGGAAGGCATGACGGCGCGGCAGGTCTACCAAGCCACGGAAGAGCGCAGCGCCTGGTACCAGACCGTGGTGCGCATGTTCGACGAGGTCGATTTCCTGGCGGTGCCGTCGGCGCAGGTCTTTCCGTTCGACGCGGCGCTGGACTGGCCCAAGCAGATCGCCGGACGCCCCATGGATACCTACCACCGCTGGATGGAGACGGTGACGCCGTGGACGCTGGCGGGCTGCCCGGTGATCAGTGTGCCGGTGGGCTTCAATGCGCAGGGCTTGCCGATGGGGATGCAGCTGGTGGGGCCGCCGCAGGCGGACCGGGACGTGCTGTGCCTGGCGCACGCCTACGAGCAGGCAAGCGACTGGGTGCATGCGCGGCAGCCGGAAGCCTTGTGGCGCGAATCCGCCTGACACGGGGCTTCTGTACGCACTGTCACCGTAAAAGACAAGGGCCTTGTAAGCGGACTTTGCATTTTTCCGACGAACCGGCCGCTTCCTCAGGGTTTCCCTTGCTTTTTCATGGCTGACCGGCCAAGCCTTTGCAATAATTAGCGAAATTATCCACATCCCGTCATAAGGTGGGGCACGGGCGCGCGTCGCGGCGCGTCCGGTCGTTCAGGGGCGTCCTTTCGGGCGTTGAAGCGTTGAACCAGCACAAAGGTCTCCCGGCATGAAGAATCTGACACTCCGCCAGCGCATCCTGGCCAGCTTCCTGGTCATTCTGGCCATCATGGCGTTGATGGTGGTGGTGGATTACCGGCGCTTGCTGCACATCGAGGAAGAGGTCGCCACGATCAACACCGATGCCGTGCCCGGCATCTACTACAGCACCTCGATCCGGTCGTCGTGGTTCGCGGGTTTCGTGGTGGTGCAGGACGCCTACAACTCGGACACCGATGCCGAGCGCCGCGCCGCCCTGGACGCGCTGCCCAAGAACGACCAGCAGCTGGAAGAGAACATTGAGTCGTACCGGCGCACGGTTTCGCGCGGCGACGACCGCAAGATGTTCGACGAATTCGAATTGGAACTGCAGGCATACAAGCGCATCCGCGCCGACATCCTGGAGCAGGCCGCGACGGGCAACGTGGCGCAGGTGCAGGCGCGCATCAAGACGGAGCTGCGGCCCGCGTTCTACAAGGGCCGCGACACGCTGGCCAAGATGGTCGCGGAAAACAAGCGGCAAGCGGACGAGTCCGCGGTCAGCATCCAGAAGTCGGTGGATACCGCCGAGGTCGGGATGCTGGTGTCGCTGGCGCTGGCGATTGCCGCCGCCATCGTGTGCGGCTTCCTGTTGATGCGAGCCATCGCCAACCCCATGCGCGATATCGTCAAGACCCTGGAATCCACGGGCGGCGGCGACCTGACCCGCCGGCTGTCGCTGGCGCGCAAGGACGAGTTCAACGCCATCGAGACCGGCTTTAACGGCATGGTCGACGAATTGACGGGGCTGGTGGCCAAGACCCAGCGTTCGGCCGTGCAGGTTGCCACCTCGGTCACCGAGATCGCGGCCACGTCCAAGCAGCAGCAGGCCACGGCCTCTGAAGTGGCGGCCACCACGACCGAGATCGGGGCGACCTCCCGCGAGATCTCCGCGACTTCGCGTGAACTGGTGCGCACCATGACCGAGGTGTCCGGCGCCGCCGAGCAGACGGCGTCGCTGGCCGGCAGCGGGCAGGTCGGGCTGGCGCGCATGGAAGACACGATGCGCAACGTGGTCGGCGCGGCTGGATCGGTCAATGCCAAATTGGCGATCCTGAACGAAAAGGCCGGCAATATCACGCAAGTGGTCACGACCATCACGAAGGTGGCGGACCAGACCAATCTGCTGTCGCTGAACGCGGCGATCGAAGCCGAGAAGGCCGGCGAGTACGGTCGCGGCTTCGTCGTGGTGGCGACCGAGATCCGCCGCCTGGCCGACCAGACCGCGGTCGCCACCTACGACATTGAACAGATGGTGCGCGAGATCCAGTCATCGGTGTCCGCAGGCGTGATGGGCATGGACAAGTTCTCGGAAGAAGTGCGCCGGGGCATGGCCGACATGCAGCAGGTGGGCGATCAGTTGTCGCAGATCATCCAGCAGGTGCAGACGCTGGCGCCGCGCGTGCAGATGGTCAACGAAGGCATGCAGGCGCAGGCCACAGGCGCCGAACAGATCAACCAGGCCCTGCAGCAGTTGAGCGATGCCGCGCAGCAGACGGTGGAGTCGCTGCGGCAGTCGAGCCTGGCCATCGAAGAGCTGACGCTGGTCGCCAATGACCTGCGCAGCGGCGTGTCTCGCTTCAAGGTGTGAGCCCGGCCATGGCTGCGCTGGCCCCTTCTTCGTCCGAGTCCGTCACCGCGCTTGCCGCGGCGCGGCGGCTGTATCTGCTGTTTCGCATTGGCGAAGACCGCTATGCGCTGGACGCGGCCGATGTGGTCGAAGTGCTGGGCCTGCGCGCGCTCAAGCAGGTGCCCGGCACGCCGCCCTGGGTCGCCGGCATGCTGGACCGGCGGGGCACGCCCGTGCCGGTGATCGACATGAGCGCGCTGGCAGGCCACGGGAGCGCGGTGACGGTGACCAGCACCCGGCTGGCGCTGGTGCGCTACCGGCCGGATCCCGGCGCGGAAAGCCGCCTGCTGGGCTTGATCCTGGAACAGGCGACCGAGACGGTGCATTACGACCCGGCGGCGTTCCGGCCTTACGGACTGGACAATCCCGGCGCCCGCTATCTGGGCCCGGTGCTGAGCGACGCGCGCGGCATGGTGCAGGCCGTCAACGTCGGGGACCTGCTGCCCGCCACGGTGCGGGCGCTTCTGTTCCCGGAGTCTGGCGGCGGGCGTGAAGGCGAGGCGCTGCCATGACCTTGATCGACGAATTCAGCGCCGTGCTCAAGCGCAAGATGGGCCTGGACAGCGGCTCGATCGGCAAGGCGGCCGTCGAACGGGCGGTCCGGCACCGCATGGGCGCCGTGAACGCAGTGGACGAAAGCGATTACCTGATGCGGGTGCAGACATCGCCCGCGGAAATGCAGCAACTCATCGAAGCCGTGATCGTGCCGGAAACCTGGTTTTTCCGGTATCCGGAGTCGCAGGCGGCCATGGCGAAGCTGGCATGCGAACGTTTGTTCGCGGCGGGCGTGTCTGACGACCGCGTGCTGCGCGTGCTGAGCGTGCCGTGTTCCAGCGGCGAAGAGCCGTATTCCATCGCCATGGCCTTGCTGGATGCCGGCGTTCCCGCCGCGCGGTTCCAGGTGGATGCCGTGGACATCAGCGAGCGCATGGTCGAATTCGCCCGGCGCGCCGTATACGGCCGCAACTCGTTCCGGGGCGACGATCTGGCCTACCGGGACCGTCACTTTGCCGAGACGGCCGATGGCTACCGGTTGGCAGCGGCGGCCAAGGACCGGGTGCACTTCCAGCAGGGCAACCTGTTCGACGCCAATCTGCTGTTGGGCGCCGCGCCTTACGATTTCGTGTTCTGCCGCAATTTGCTGATCTATTTCGACGCGGCGACGCAAGAGCGCGCGGTACAGGTGCTGCGGCGCTTCACGCGCGGCGACGGCGTGATCTTCGTTGGGCCCGCAGAAACCAGCCTGATGACGGCCCGCCGCCTGCCTGCGGTGCCGATGGCGCGCTCGTTCGCTTTTTCGGCGCAAACCCTGCCGCCGCCGGCCGAAACGTATGCGCCGCCCAAGCCGATCGTGCACGCCTGGACGCCGCCCCGGCGGCCCGTCGCGCAGCCGCCGGCGGCGCGTTTGCCCTTGCCGCATGCGGCGATCGCGCCTGCGGCGACCGCCCCGGCTCCGGTTCTGGCTTCAAACGGCACCCACGCCGACATGTCCTTGCGCCAGATTGCGGCGATGGCGGATCAGGGGCGCGTGCAGGATGCCTTGGCGCAGTGCCAGGCGCACCTTGACACCCATGGCGCCAGCGCCGATGGCCTGCATCTGCTGGGCCTGTTGCAAGACGCGGCGGGCGATGCGCGCCAGGCGCAGGCCGCCTACCGCAAGGCGCTGTACCTGGACCCGACGCATCGTGAAGCGCTGCTGCATCTGGCCGCGCTGATCGCGTCGGCGGGCGATGTGGAAGGCGCCCGCCGCCTGCAAGCGCGCGCGGCGCGAGAGGAGGCCCGTCGTGAGTGAATCCATCGCGCTGCTGTCCGACGTGGACGACTGCTGGAACCGTATCGGCATCCGGGGCGACAAGAGCTGCGGCCAACTGGCGGGGCACGTGCACTGCCGCAACTGTCCGGTCTATGCGACCGCGGCAAAGCGCATCCTTGATCGTCTGCCGCCCCAGATGGACGTGCAGGACCATGAGCCGGAAGCCCGCCACAGCACGCGGCAGTCGTCGCTGCTGGTGTTCCGCCTGGGCCGGGAGTGGCTGGGCCTGCCCACGCGGGCGCTGGACGAAGTGGCCGGCACGCGCCCCGTCCTGACGCTGCCGCATCGTCGCGACCCGGCGGTGCTGGGCGTGACCAACGTGCGCGGCACCCTGACCGTCTGTGTGTCGCTGGCGCGCCTGCTCGGCCTGGATGCCGCGCCGGTGGATGCGCGGGAACGGGCCGCTGCGCGCATGCTGATCTTTGGCGGGACCGGCCGGGCAGTGGTGCTGCCCGTGGATGAAGTGGAAGGCATACACGCCGTGGACCTGGATGCGCTGGAGCCGCTGCCGGCCACCGTGGAGGGCGCCAGCCAGACCTATTCGCGCGGCATGGCGCGTTGCG
The DNA here is from genome assembly GCF_057314935.1 of Achromobacter sp. Lineage (NCBI taxonomy): Bacteria > Pseudomonadati > Pseudomonadota > Betaproteobacteria > Burkholderiales > Alcaligenaceae > Achromobacter > Achromobacter sp. Next base: position 74,769 of record NZ_DBHKZA010000017.1, on the reverse strand, counting down.
GCGGCCGTGGCGTAGGCGTACTGGACGAGAATCTGCTGATGCAAGCTTTGGAACGGAGTCTGGCGTGAACCCGGACGAGATGCGCGACGCGTCGCTCCTGGAGCTGTTCCAGCTCGAGACCCGCACCCAGGTGCAGGTGCTGAACAACGGCCTGCTGGCGCTGGAGCACGACCCGACGTCGGCCGCCCAGCTGGAAGCCTGCATGCGCGCCGCCCATTCGCTCAAGGGCGCCGCGCGCATTGTGGACCTGCATCCGGCGGTGCGCATCGCGCACGCCATGGAAGATTGCCTGGTGGCTGCGCAGGAAGGGCGGTTGCGCTTGCAGGCGACCGATATCGACGCGTTGCTGATGGGTACGGACCTGCTGCAGCGGGTTGCCACGCCCGGCGTCGAACTGGGCGGCGAGATCGACGAACTGGTGGTCCGCCTGAGCAATGCGCCCAACGCGCCGCCTGCGGCCCCTGCCGTGCCGCCGCGTCCGCCCCGGCCGTCGGACTTCCTGCCGCCGATTCAACGCGTCGATGATCCGCCCTTGGCCGCGCCGGCCCCGGCGTCCGCACCCGCCCCGTCATCGCAGGCGATGGTGCGACGGAGTTCGGATCAGGGCATCTCGGAAGGCGAACGCGTGCTGCGCGTGACGGCCGATACGCTGAACAAGCTGCTGGGCCTGTCCAGCGAAACGCTGGTGGAATCCCACTGGGTCGGACCATTCGGCGCGTCCATGCTGCGGCTGCGGCGCATGCAGTCGGGCGCCGCGCAGGCGCTGGACGGCGTGCGCGCCGCGCTGGCGGGCCAGCACGTGGACGCGCGTGTCCAGGCCGCGCTGGACGATGCGCAGCGTATCGTGGGGCAGTGCCAGCAGGAACTGGCGCAACGCACCAGCGAGGTCGACGAATTCGGTTGGCGCATGAGCCATCTGGCGCAGCGCCTGTACGACACCGCGCTGGCCTGCCGCATGCGCCCGTTCGGCGACGGCGTGGGCGGCATGGCCCGCATGGTGCGCGATCTGGGCCGCTCCCTGGGCAAGCAGGTGCGGCTGGAGATCGAGGGCGACGCGACCCAGGTCGACCGGGACATCCTGGAAAAGCTGGATGCGCCCCTCATGCATCTGTTGCGCAACGCGGTGGACCACGGCATTGAAATGCCGATGGACCGGATGGACGCCGGCAAGTCGCCGGAGGGGCTGATCAAGCTGGCCGCGCGCCACGCGGCCGGCATGCTGCTCATCGAACTGAGCGACGACGGCGGGGGCATTTCCCTGGACCGGCTGCGCGTCGAAGTGGTGCAGCGCAAGCTGACGAATGCCAAAACGGCGGCGCGGCTGAGCGAAGCCGAACTGCTGGAATTCCTGTTCCTGTCGGGCTTCAGCACGCGCGGCGAAGTCACCGAGATCTCGGGGCGCGGCGTGGGCCTGGACGTGGTGCAGACCATGGTGCGGCAATTGCGCGGCGCCGTGCGGATCCATCAGACCTCGGGGCAGGGCACGCGCTTCGTCCTGGAAATGCCCCTGTCGCTGTCGGTCGTGCGCAGCTTGCTGGTGGAAGTGCAGGGCGAGATCTACGCGTTTCCGCTGGCGTATGTCAGCCATGCCTTGCAGGTGCGCGCCGAAGAGATCGAACAGCTGGAAGGCCACCAGCATTTCCGCTTCATGGATAAGCAGATCGGCCTGGTGTCGGCGCGCCAGATCCTGCGCGCGGGCGAGCCGGCGCCCGCGGCGGAGTCGGTGGCCGTGGTGGTCGTGGGCGATCACGACAAGCTCTACGGCATTGCCGTGGACCGCTATGTGGGCGAGCGCACGCTGGTGGTGCAGCCGCTGGACCCGCGGCTGGGCAAGGTGCAGGATGTGATGGCCGGCGCCCTGATGGACGACGGCACGCCGCTGCTGATCCTGGATGTCGAAGACATGCTGCTGTCGGTCCAGAAGCTGATCGAGGGCGGGCGCCTCACGCGCGTGGATGGCGGCGGCCCGGTGGTCCAGGCGCGACGGCGCAAGCGCGTGCTGGTGGTGGATGATTCCCTGACGGTGCGCGAACTGGAACGCAAGCTGCTGCTGAACCGGGGCTTCGAGGTCGCCGTGGCGGTGGACGGCATGGACGGCTGGAACATGCTGCGGGGCGAGGACTTCGACCTGGTCGTGACCGACGTCGACATGCCCCGCATGGACGGCATTGAACTGGTGTCCCGGATCAAGGCGGATCCCCGGTTGCAAAGCCTGCCGGTAATGGTAGTGTCGTACAAGGATCGCGAGGAAGACCGGCGGCGCGGACTGGATGCCGGCGCCGACTACTATCTGGCCAAGGGCAGCTTCCACGACGATGCGCTGCTTGATGCCGTCGAAGACTTGATCGGAAAGGCACTCACGTGAGAATCGGGATCGTCAACGATCTGCAAATGGCGGTCGAGACCATGCGGCGCGCGATCGCGCTGGAGCCCGGCCTGGAAGTGGCCTGGGTGGCCAGCGACGGCGAGCAGGCCGTGGCGCAGTGCGCGCGCGACCGGCCGGACGTGGTGCTGATGGATCTGATCATGCCCGTGATGGACGGCGTGGAGGCCACGCGCCGCATCATGGCGGAATCGCCTTGCGCCATCGTCGTGGTGACGGCGGACGTGGCCCGGCACACGGCGCGCGTCTTCGACGCCATGGGCTACGGGGCGCTGGACGCGGTGGACACACCGGTGGTGGGGGGCGCAGACATGCGCACCGCCGCCGCGCCCCTGCTGCGAAAAATCCGCAATATCGGCTGGCTGATCGGCCGCTACGGCAATCGCCCGGCGCTGACCCCCGTGGACAAGCCGTCGCCCAAGCCCTCGTCGCAGCGCCTGCTGGTGATTGGCGCTTCGGCGGGCGGCCCGGCCACCCTGGCGCAATTGCTGCGCGACGTGCCGCTGGACTTTCCTGCAGGCATTGTGCTGGTGCAGCATGTGGACGCGTCGTTCGCCGCGGGCATGGCGGATTGGCTGAACGACCAGGTGCTGTTGCCGGTGCGGCTGGTGCGGGAAGGCGAACGGCCGCTGCCCGGCCAGATCCTGCTGGCGGGCACCGACGACCATCTGCATTTGCTGGCGGATGGCACCTTGCGGTATACGGAAGACCCGAAGGAAAGCCTGTATCGGCCATCCATCGACGTGTTCTTCCACAGCGTGGCCCAGCATTGGCGCGGCACTGCGGTAGGGGTGCTGCTGACCGGCATGGGGCAGGACGGGGCGCGCGGGCTGAAGGCCCTGCGTGAACGCGGATGCCTCACCATCGCGCAGGACCAGGCCACCAGCGCCGTATACGGCATGCCCAAAGCGGCGGCGGCCATGCAGGCGGCGGTGGAAATCCGACCATTGAACCAAATCGCTCCCCGCTTGATCCAGGCGTTTGCCTGAGCGGCCCGATATCGTCAGACATCAAGGAAATACTATGCACCCTCCCATTGACAGCTCGGCCTCCGCGGATCTGAATTCGCATGCGGCCATGGTGCTGCTCGTCGACGACCAGGTGATGGTCGGCGAGGCGATCCGGCGGGCGCTGGCGACGGAGGGCAACATCGATTTCCACTACTGCTCGGACCCCTACAAGGCGCTGACGGTGGCGATCCAGACGCGTCCCACGGTCATCCTGCAGGATCTGGTGCTGCCGGGCGTGGATGGCTTGAGCCTGGTGCAGGAATACCGCAACCACCCCGTCACGCGCGACATCCCGATCATCGTGCTGTCCACCAAGGAAGACCCGGCGATCAAGAGCGCGGCTTTCGCGGCCGGCGCCAACGACTATCTGGTGAAGCTGCCCGATTCCATCGAACTGGTGGCGCGCATCCGCTACCACTCGCGTTCGTACCTGGCGCTGGTGCAGCGCGACGAGGCCTACCAGGCCTTGCGCCAAAGCCAGCAGCAGTTGCTGGAAAGCAATATGGAATTGCGCCGCCTGACGAATTCGGATGGCCTGACCGGCTTGGGCAACCGCCGCTATTTCGACGAATACCTCAACGCCGAATGGCAGCGCGCGCGCCGAGACGGCCGCGAGATCAGCATGCTCATGATCGACGTAGACCACTTCAAGGCCTACAACGACACCTATGGCCACATCGCGGGCGACGAAGCGCTCAAGCGCGTGGCCAACACCATCTTCGCCAGCTGCGACCGGTCTACCGACTTGGCAGCCCGCTTTGGCGGCGAAGAGTTCGCCCTGGTGCTGCCGGGCACGCCCGCGGGCAGCGCGCGCTTGGCCGCCGAAAAGCTGCGCCGCGCCGTCGAAGCCATGCAGATTCCGCAGAAGGACACGGGTTCGGGGCCGTGGCTGACGGTCAGCATCGGTACCGCCACGGCGGTACCCACGGCAGACCAGCCGTGCACCGACCTGATCCTCGCGGCCGACCGCGGGCTGTACCAGGCCAAGCACCAGGGACGCAATCGCGTCGTGCCGGGCCAGATGCCGCCCGTGGCGGAGTAAGCGCCTTCCTGCCGCGGCGCCAGGCTGCGGCTGCGCCCTCGGTGGGCGCCACGCAAATCCCCCCCTGCGCCGCCTACAGGTGCAGTTTGGTCGACGACTTCACTTCATGCATCGACAGCGTGCTTAGCAACTCCTTCACGCCGGGCAGGGTGCGCAGGCGGTTGCGCACGAATTCGGAATAGGCGTCGAAGTCGCGGGCGACGATGTGCAGCAGATAGTCGTGCTGGCCGGTGGTGTTGTGGCAGGCCAGCACTTCGGGCATGGCCGCCACGGCGGCCTCGAAAGCATGGCATAGCTTTTCGGTGTGGTTCTCCAGCGAAATGCTGACGAACGCCACCACCCCCATCCCCAGCGCGCGGCGGTCAAGAATGGCCTGATAGCCGCGGATGACGCCTGACGTCTCCAGCCGCTTCAACCGTTTCCAGCATGGCGAAGCCGACAGCGATACGCGCTCGGCCAGCTCCGCATTGCTCAGGCGGCCATCTTCTTGAAGGATTTTCATGATTTTCCAATCGATCGCGTCAAGTTGATGTAACAAGGCAGTGTCTTTCATAAATTGGTTCAGATGGGAAACAACGTTTCCCATTATCGCGGTCTTGTGACTGAAATGGAAAGAATATTGGGGTGGCCTGCGCCCATACTGCAAGACATCCCGAGGCGGCCGGCGCTATTGTCATCGAATGCGAAACGCGCCTGCCCGGTCGGCTGGAACCCCAGAGAAGAGGCACACCATGACGTATTCGACCTATCACAAGAAAGAGTTTTTTGGCCGTCCCCTGCATGCCGAGACGCAGATGATGTCGTATGGCTACGACCCCTTCCTGTCGGAAGGGGCGGTCAAGCCGCCGGTGTTCCTGACGTCGACGTTCGCGTTCCGCTCGGCCGAAGACGGCGCGGCCTTTTTCGACCTGGTATCGGGGCGCAAACCCCTGCCGCAGGGCGAATCGGCCGGCCTCGTGTACAGCCGATTCAACCATCCCAACCTGGAGATCGTGGAAGACCGGCTGTCGTTGCTGGACGGCTCGGAAGATGCCGCGGTGACGTCCAGCGGCATGGCCGCGATCAGCGCGGTGCTGATGGCGTTCCTGCGGCCCGGCGACCAGTTGGTGCAGTCGCTGCCGCTATATGGCGGCACCGAGACCCTGATTGCGAAGATCTTCCCGGAATGGGGCATCGGGTCGCATCCGATTCAGGATGGCCTGTCGCCCAAGCACATGCGGGCCGCGCTTGAAGCCGCCGCGGCCAAGGGGCCGGTACGCGTGTTCTATATCGAGACCCCCGCCAATCCCACCAATTCGCTGATCGATTTCGAAGCCATGAAGAACGAGCTGGACGCGTTCCAGACGCGCCACGGCTACCGGCCGATCTCGGTCTGCGACAACACACTGCTGGGACCCATCTTCCAGAAGCCCGCCGAACATGGCGTGGACCTCTGCGTGTATTCGTTGACGAAGTACGTGGGCGGCCACAGCGATCTCGTGGCCGGCGCCGTCACGGGCACGAAGGAACTGATCAAGAAGGTGCGGGCGATCCGCAGCGCGTTCGGCTCGCAGCTGGATCCGCATTCCTGCTGGATGATCACGCGGTCGATGGAGACGGTGGTGCTGCGCATGAAGCAGGCGGCGCGCACGGCCACCAAGGTGGCCCAGTGGCTGGCGGGCAACCCATATGAAAAAGTGCAGATCTTCCATCCCGAGATGATGTCCGACCGCGCGTATCAAGAGGTCTACAAGCGCCAGTGCACCGGGCCGGGGTCGACGTTTGCCTTCGTGCTGGACGGCGGGCGCGAGCGCGCCTTCCGGTTCATCAACGCGCTGCACCTGTTCAAGTCCGCGGTCAGCCTGGGCGGCACCGAATCGCTGGTCTGCCATCCCGCGTCCACCACGCATTCGGGCGTGCCGGCGGCCGAACGCGATGCGGCAGGCGTGTCGGAAGGGTTGATCCGCGTCTCCATCGGGCTTGAGCACGAAGAAGACCTGATCGCCGACATGGACAACGCCTTCCGCAAGCGCTGACCGGGCCTGGTGCCGCCGCTCAGGCCGCTTGCGCCGGCCTGCGCGTGCGGTTCAGCAGCACGAACACGGCGGTGGCCAGCAGCATGACCGTCGCGGTCGCGATCACCACGGCGTAGCCGGTGTCGAAGGCCGATTTGGCCACCTGCGTCAAGGCGGCCGCAAGGTCGGTCGGCAGGCCTTCGGCCACCATCAGCGCATCGTCCAGGCTGTCGCGCACGGTCCCGGCTTGCGTGACGCCCGCCGGCACGTCCAGCGTCTGCGCATAGACGCCAGTCAGGATCGATCCCATCAGCGTCACGCCCAAGGCGCCGCCCAACTCGTACGACACCTCTTCGATGGAGGCCGCCATGCCGGCGCGTTCCGGCGTGGCGCTTTGCATGATGGAGCTGGACGCCGCCGTCATGGTCGCGCCGATACCTATGCCCAGCACCGTCAGGCTGGCCATCTGCGCCATGAACGACCCGTCATAGCTCAGCAGGTAGCCGCCCATGCCCAACCCCGAGACGGTCAGGGCCAGGAACATTAGGCGCGGGCCCCGCATGTAGGCCAACAGCCATCCCGCCAGGGGCCCCGCCACGAAGGCGGCCAGCGGCAGCGGCAGGATGTAGAGCGCGGCCTGGATGGGCGACATGCCCACCACCAGCTGCAGGCGTTGGCTGAATACGAGCTCCATGCCGAACAGGGCTGCGCCCGCGAACAGGGCGGCGGCCACGCCCGAACTGAAGGTGGCGTTGCGGAAGATGGCGAAGTCGATCAGCGGATACGGACGGCGGCGTTGGCGCCGAACGAACACGGTCAGCATCGTGATGCCGGCCGCGCAGGCCAGGCCCGCATGCAGCCACGACGTGGTGGCCTTGCCCAGTTCCTTCAACGCATAGGCGCAAAGAATCAGCCCGGCCATGACCTGCAGCGAACCGGCCAGGTCCCAGGGCCGCGCGGCGCTGGGCCGGCTGGCGGGAATGCAGCGCCAGGCCAGCGGCAGCGCCAGCAGCACGATCGGCACGTTGATCAGGAACACCGAGCCCCACCAGAAATGCTCCAGCAGCACGCCGCCCACGACCGGGCCCAGCGCCGCGCCGCCAGAGGCGACCGACGCCCAGATGCCGATGGCGACGGCGCGTTCACGTTCGTCGGCAAAGGTAAGGCGGATGATGGACAGCGTGGCCGGCATCATCATGGCGGCGCCCACCGCCAGCAGCACGCGGGCGGCGATCAACGCGGGCGCGCCGGGCGAATAGGCGGCGGCCAGCGACGCCACGCCGAATACGGCGAGGCCCATCATGAACAGGCGCTTGTGCCCGAGCCGGTCGCCCAGCGTGCCCATGCCCAGCAGCAGGCCGGACACGACCAGCGCGTAGACGTTCACGATCCATAATTTGGCCGACGCCGAGACGCCCAGGTCATGCGTGAGCCGGGGCAAGGCGGTGTACAGCACCGTCATGTCCACCACGATCAACAACAAGGCGATGGACACGATGGCCAGCACCAGCCAACGGCGCGGATCGGCCGTGGCGACAGCGTTCGAATGAGTCCGCTGCATAGTTCTACTCCTGTGAGGCAACTGACAACCGGCGGCCGCTACGGTGCGGCGCCCGCTTCAGGTCCGGTATTATCTATCTGTATATTTGCCTGAAAAAGTTTGATTCCATCTATTAAATTGATGGATGAATGGGAGTCGCCATGCACTGGACCTTGGATCAACTACGCCAATTCGTCGCGGCCGCGGACGCAGGCTCGTTTTCTGCCGCCGCACGCGGACTGGGCCGCGCGCAGTCGGCCGTCAGCACGTCGGTCGGGCTGCTGGAAGCGGACCTGGGCGTGGAATTGTTTGACCGGTCACGGCGCAACGCCACGCTGACGCCCGCGGGCGAAGTGATGCTGCAAGAGGCCCGCGAACTGCTGCGCCAGGCCTCGGGCCTGGATCAGCGCGCGCTGTCGTTCGCCGCAGGGCAGGACGCGCGGCTGTCCATCGCACTGGATGAGGCCTTGCCGTATCAGGTGCTGGGCGCGCTGGTGCTCGAGCTTGCGGCGCGCTTTCCGGCGCTGGAACTGACGCAGCTGAACGGCACGGCGACCGAAGTGGCCGACTACGTGCAGCAGGGCCGCGCCAGCATCGCCTTCCACTTCGACCGAGGCGATCCGGGCAGCGCCTTCGCGCACCGTTATCTGGGCCATGTGGAGCAAGCCGTCTTCGTGGCGTCGGGGCATCCGCTGGCGGCGCTGGCCGAGGTCACGCGCAGCGATCTGGCGCGCTACCGGCAGCTGGTCATGCAGATGGAGTGCGTGGATGACGTGGTGCTGAGCCCGACGGTGTGGCGCACCGACAGCTTCTACAGCATCGCCGGCATGGTGGCGGACGGCTTGGGCTGGGCGATCCTGCCCTTGAACATCGCGGAATACGAGAGTTTCCGCACGACGCTGGCGCGCGTGCCGTGCGCCGGCCTGTCGTTGCCGATGCTGTCCGTGCGGACCCTGTGGCTGCAGGGCGCGTCGCTGAGCGCGACCGAAACCTGGCTGCAGCAGCGCATGGGCCAGCTGCTGGGGGCGGGGGCTAGCTGAGCAGGGCGGTGACCAGATCGCCGCCGGCCCGGCCGTCATCCGTGAAGTTCAGCGCCGTCTGGACGTGCTCCAGATGTTCGTCCATCAGCGCGCAGGCGCGTTCGGTGTCGCCCGCGCGGGCGGCCTCGATGAAGGCGTGGTGTTCTTGGGACGAGCAACTGGCGTCGTGCGAGCTTTGATACAGCACGGTGATCACGGCGCTGCGCGCGGATAGTTCGCGCAGCATGCCCGTCAGCACCGAATTGCCCACGGCTTCGGCCAGCAGGATATGGAAATGGCCCAGCAGATGGTTGCGTTTCTGGACATCGCCGCTCTCGAGCGCGCGGCGTTCTTCGGCCAGGTGGGCATCGATGCGGCGGTAATCGGCGGCGGTGGCGGTGGCCACGAATTCCTTGGCCAGCGCGGCCTCGAGGATGCGGCGCACGGCGTAGACTTCGCGCGCCTCGTTCGCGTCCGGCTTGCTGACGAAAGCGCCCTTGTCGGGCACGATATTGATCAGCTTGTCCTTGCTCAGCATCAGCAGCGCGGCGCGGATCTTGGTGCGGCTGACCTTGTAGACGCGCGCCAGCGCTTCTTCGCGTAGCCGGGTGCCGGGCGGGAGCTTGTGCGCCACGATGGCGGCGGCCACTTCGCGGGCGATATCGTCGGCGCTGGGATCTAGCTGGACTTCCTGGGTCATGGGGCGCGGCAGGGGCTGCCGGGAGGGAAAAACCATCGGGCAGCCAGTCTATCAAAAAGCCGAACAGGAAAGGCAGACATTTTTTGAATACAAAAATGCCACGCAATCCTGACCGGCTTGCCCCCTTTCAGCGCGAGTGGAAGGCTGCCGGCTCGAAGCGCCCCAGCGCGTCCAGCAGTTCGGTCCAGGCCTTCACCCCTTGGCCGATCGACGACAGGCGGAAGAATTCATTGGGCGCGTGCACGTCCTCGTCGGGCAGGTTGAACCCGAACATCAGGGTATCGATGCCCAGCATTTCCTTGAAGACGGAGGTGATGGGGACGCTGGCGCCCAGCCGCACGTGAATTGGCCTGGCGCCGCCGGGCGCCTGCAGCACGGCTTGCGCTGCCGTCACCAGGGGATGCTCCGGGTGCAGCGTGGCGGCGGGCGATCCCGGGTTCAGCGCCACGACCGCCAGTTCGCAGCCCGTCGGGCAACGGGCTTGCAGATGCGCCTGCACCGCGTGGATGACCTGCGCGGGGTCTTGGCCTTCCACGACCCGCACCGTCAGCTTGGCCTGGGCTTCGCAAGGGATGATGGTCTTAACGCCGGCCCCGGTGTAGCCGCCCCACATGCCGTTCACGTCCAGCGCCGGGCGCAGCGTGATCCGTTCGCGGGGGCTGTAACCGGGTTCACCGTGCGAGGCGCCGGCCACGTCGGTGAAGAAGGCGGCTTCGTCGTAGGGGAAGGCCGCCGTGTCCTGGCGCTGCCGCGGCGTAGGGGCTTCGGCGCCGGCATGGAAGCCGGCGACGGCGACGCTGCCGTCCTGCGCGTGCAGCGACGCCAGCAGCGCCGCCATTTCGTGCAGGGCGTTCCTGACGCCGCCGCCATAGCGGCCGGAATGCAGGTCTTTGGAGGCCGTGCGCAGCTTGATCTCCAGGGCGGCATTGCCGCGCGCGCCGGTATTGATGGTGGGCGTCGTGGCGCTGGCGCGGCCGCCGTCGGCCGACAGCACGGCGTCGGCGGCCAGCAGGTCGCGGTAGCGTTCGATCAGCGGGCGCAAGGACGGGCTGCCTGTTTCCTCTTCGCCTTCGATGAACACCTTGATGTTGACGGGGCAGGCGCGCAGCGTGGCCAGGAAGGCGAACACGACTTCCAGGGCAATCGTGGTGGACCCTTTAACGTCGGACGTGCCGCGGGCGTATAAGCGGTCGCCAACCTGCGTGGGTTCGAAAGGCGGGGTGCGCCACAGTTCGACCGGGTCGGCGGGCTGGACGTCGTAGTGGCCGTAGATCAGCACCGTCGGCCGCCCCGGCGCGCCGGTCCATTCGCCATACACCGCGGGCTCGCCACCGCCGTCCAGCAACTGCACCTGTTCCAGGCCTTCGGCACGCAGCCGTTCGCACAGGAAGCGGCGGGCCTCGCTCATGGAGGCGGCGTAGGCAGGGTCGGCGCTGACGCTGGGAATGCGCAGAAAGGCCTTGAGCCAGGTTTCAATCTGCGGCTGGCGGGCGGCCAGATGATTCAGGACGGGCTGGAGAGAATCGGTCATGGATGAGTCCGGAAGGAAAGGAAGGCGGCGCGCGCAGGGGCGCGGGCCGATGGGGCGGGCGCTCAGTCGCCGCGGAAGCCGCTGCGCCGCACCAGGTCGGCCAGGCCGGCGGTCTGTTCGGCATAGAAGGCGTCGCCTTCGGCAAGCGTCTGCGGCGCGAACAGGATCTTGCCCTGCGCCTCCAGCGTCTTGCGGGCAGCCGGGTCGCGCAGCGAGGCCTGGATCGCGGCGTGCAGCTTCTGGACTGCCGCCGCCGGCGTGCCTTTCTTCACCAGATAGGCGGTCCAGATGGTGTAGTTGAAGTCCTTCAGCGTGGCGCTTTCCTGCACGCTGGGCACGTCGGGCAGCGCGGCCAGGCGTTCCCGGTTCAGCGTGCCGATGATCTTCAGCCGCCCCTCGCGGCGCAGGTCTTCGTAGTTCGCCTGGTACGGCATGATGGCGAAATCGATCTGGCCGCCGGCCATGTCGGTGATCAGCGGCGCGCCGCCGCGGTACGGGATGTGCGTCAGCGCGACGCCGGTGCGTTCGGCCAGCGCGGCGGTGATCAGGTGGATCATCGACCCTGCGCCGCCTGATCCGTAGGTCAACGGCACGCTGCGCTGGCGCGCCAGGGCGATCAGTTCGTCGACATTGGCCGCGCCCAGGTCCGCGCGCGTCACGACGACGTAGGGCGATGTGGCCACGGGCGCCACGAACTGGAAATCGTCCGGCTTGTAGGTGACGGACTTGTTGGTCAGCCCCGCCAGGATCAGTTCATTGGGCGAGCCCTGGAACAGGGTGTAGCCGTCGGCCTTGGCGTTCAGCACGCGGTTCGCGCCCAGCGCGCCATTGGCGCCGCCCAGGTTTTCGACGACCACCTGCACGCCCAGCGACTGCGACATCGGCGCCTGCACGGCGCGGGCGGTGATGTCGCTGGCCGCGCCCGCCGGGTAGGGCACCAGCAGGGACACGGGTCGGGCGGGATAGTCCTGCGCCTGCGCGTGGGCGCCGACGCCCAAGCCGGTCAGCAGCGAGACGGCGGCGATCATCAGATTCTTTTTCATGGCATTCCCCTTGTGATGGATCCGAGTGCTGGATGGGATGCTAGAAGCGGCCGTTTCATCTGTCCAATCGATTGATTGGCTGATTACAATGCGTTTTATGCATGATTAACGGGACCAACCGGGGCGGGGCCATGAACCTTTCGCAGCTTGCTCATCTGGTGGCGCTTCTGGAGACTGGCTCGTTCACGCGGGCAGCCGAAGCGCTGCACTTGTCGCAACCCGCGTTCAGCCGCAGCATCCAGTTGCTGGAGGGGGAACTGGGCACGCTCGTCGACCGCATCGGCAAGCGCAACGAACCCACGCCGCTGGGCCGCCTGGTGGGGCAGCGGGCGCGCCGCGTCTTGGCCGAAGTGGAGGAAATCCGCCGTGAAGCGGAAATGCTGGCGCAAGGCGAAACCGGCGCCATCCGGCTGGGGTTGGGGGCGGCGCCCAGCGCCTTGCTCAGCGTGCCGTTGATGCAGCACCTGCTGGACCACTACCCGAAGCTGCGCGTCAAGCTGTCGCGCGGGCCCACCGAATCGTTGCTGGTCAGCCTGCGCGAGCGCGTGCTGGACGCGCTGATCGTGCACATCCGGACGCTGGACAACGAAGAAGACCTGGAGGTGGCGCCGATGCCGGCATTGGCCTCGGGCTTTGTCTGCCGGCCGGGCCATCCGCTGCTGAACTTGCGCGGCGCAACGCTGGCCGACGTCTTGGACTATCCCGTCGTGTCGACGGGTTTAAGCCCGGAAATCCGGCGGCGGCTGGCCGGCGCCGCGGCGCCGGCGGGGTTCGAGCTGCATATGGAATGCGAAGACATTTCTTACCTGTTCGATATCGTCGAGCGATCGGACGCGGTCTTCCTGGGCGTGCTGGCCTCGGCGCGCACGCTGGCGGAATCGGAGCGGCTCGTCCGGCTGCCGCCGCCGCCGGACTTCGATATCCAGGCGCACTTCGCGTTTGTGACGTTGCGGGGCCGCAGCATCAGCGCGGCCACGCGCATTACGCGGGAACGCTGCTTGCAGGTCATCCAGGAAGCGGCGGGGGCGTAAGCCCCGCGTGCCTTAGTCCTTCGCCATCAGGCCCAGGTATTCGATCAGGCCCTTTTCCTTGACGTAGGTCGCCTGGGCCCAGTCCTTGTAGTCCTGGCTGTTGCGGTAGGCCGGTTCCTGGTTCAGCTGCTTCATCACTTCGACGCTGGCCGGATCGAACAGGGCCTTCTTGAACGCGTCGTGCAGGGTCTTCACGACCGCCGGGTCCATGCCCTTCGGGCCGGCCAGGCCATACGGCGACGTGGACACGACCTTGTAGCCCAGCTCTTGCGCGGTGGGCACGTCGGGCCAGCGGGTAGTGCGCTTGTCGCCGAAGGTCACCAGCAGCCGCATCTTGCCCGCATCCACGAACTGGTCCCACCCCGTGGCGTCGCTTTGCGCCATGACGTGGCCGCCCAAGAGCGCCTGCTGCATGTCGGCGTTGCCCTTGAACGGCACGTGGTTCAGCTTGACCTTGGCGTTGATGGCGATTTCCTCGATCAGCAGATGCGGCGACGAGCCGATGCCGGTGGAGCCGTAATCGATCTTGCCGGGGTTCTGGCGCGCGGCCTCGATGTATTCGTTGAAGGTCTTGTACGGCGAATCCGAACGTACCGTGAAGCCGAAGGTGTAGCCCGACAGCCCGATGATGAAGCTGAAGTCGTTGATGGGGTCCCAGCTGCTCTTCTGCATGTAGGGCATGCGCAGCATCGCCAGCGTGTACAGGCTGATCGTGTAGCCGTCCGGCTTGGCGGTGCGCGCCATCGTGGCCGTCCCCAGCGTGCCGCCCGCGCCGGGGCGGTTCTCGACGATGACGGTCTGGCCCAGGTACTTGGAGGCGTCCTGCGCCACGATGCGCATGTGGCGGTCGGTGGAACCGCCGGCGGGGAAAGGCACGATCAGCGTGATGGGCTTGGTGGGGAACGCGGATTGCGCGCCGGCCGACAGCGGCAGGGCGGCGCCGGCGGCGGCGAACAGCAGGGCGCCCAGGCAGGCGCGGCGCAGAGGCTTCTTGAGCATGGGTTTGTCTCCGGTGTGTGTTGTTATGGCTGGTTGTGAGGGGGCGCGCGGCGGCGGCTCAGTCGCGCAGGGCGACCTTCACCGGTAGCCGCGCCAAGGCTTCGCGCAACTGCTCCTTCAGCGGCGCGGGTGTGCCGGGGGCCGCCTGCACGGCGACCTCCGGTTGCGCATCGGCCAGCACGCGGAAGATCTGGGCGTCTTCCGTCAGGCCGGCCGCCTGCAGGGTGCGCGCCACCACAGCCTCTACCGCTACGGCGGCGGCCAGGCGGCGCAAATCGGGCTTGTAGATCTTGCCCACGTTGGTCATGGGCATGGCGTCCAGGACGATGACGCGCTTGGGCCGAGCCGGCCCTTCGTCCACGTGGGCCGCGGCGTAGGCGACGAGTTCGGCCTCGGTCGCCTGCGCGCCGTCGGCCAGCGTCACGAAGGCCACGGGCAGTTCGCCGGCGTAGGCGTCGGGCGCGCCGACCGCGGCGCACAGCTGCACCGCGGGGTGCGTGGCCAACGCGTCTTCGATGGTCTTCGGGTCGATGTTGTGGCCGCCGCGGATGATCAGGTCCTTGGCCCGGCCCTGCAGGTGCAGCCGGCCTTCGCCATCCATGAAACCGACGTCGCCGCTGATCAGCCAGCCGTCTTCGGTAAAGGCGCGCGCCGTGTCGTCGGGGTCGAGGAAGCCGGGGATCACGTTGGGCGCCTTGAAGAGCACCATGCCGGCCGTGCCTGCCGGCAGGTCGCGCGCCGCCTGGCCCGACGGGACGTCCAGGCCCACGATGCGCACCTGCACGTAGGGCAGCGGGAACCCCACGCAGTTCACGGGAAACTCCGAACCGGGCGGCGTGATGGACGAAATGCCGGCCATCTCGGTCATGCCCAGGCTCTCGTTCACGTGCAGCCCGAACAGGCGCTTGAAGCGCGCGGCGAGTTCCGCGGGCAGCGGCGCGGCGCCCGTGCGGCAATAGCGCAGCGACGAAATGTCGGCGCCGTCCAGCGGTACTTCCGCCAGCGCGGCCAGGATGGTGGGCACGCCTTGCAGGGAAGTCGCGCGGTGCTTTTCCACCAGCCGCCAGTAGTTGCGCAGCACATCGCGGTTGCGCAGCAGCATCGTGGTGGGGATGACGGTCTCCACGCCCGCCGACAGGGCGGCCAGCGACGCCGGCAGCACGCCCGCCACGTGGAATAGCGGATAGCCGTTGATGACCACGTCGCCGGGCCCGGCGTTCTGCAACTGCACGGCAGCCCAGGCCGTGAAGACCTGGTTGGCGTGGGTGTGGATGGCCAGCTTGGGCGCGCCCGTGGTGCCGCCCGTATGGAAGTACGCCGCGACGTCGTCGGCGCGGATCATGCGATCGCTGAGCAGACGGTCGGCCGGCTGCGCCGAGCGGTTGGCGTTGAAGTCCAGCGCATAGTCGGGCAATGCGGGGCGGGCCGACAGGGGCTCGTCCAGCGGCGCCACGCGCAGCAGGGTCTGCAAGGTGGGCACGCGCTCGCGCAGCCGCAAGGCCTTGGACCATGTGCCGCATTCGGCGTCCGAGCCATAGGCAATCAGCACCTTGGCGCGGGCCGTCGTCATCAGCGACGCCAGCTTGTCTTCGCTCAGCAGCGGATTCAGCGGCTGGACGATGCCTGCGGCTTCGCCGCCCCACAGCGCCAGGTGGTATTCCAGGCACCCGGGCAGGATCACGCCGACGGCGTCGCCCGCGCGCACGCCAAGGTCATGCAGCAGGTTGGCCGTCTGGTGGATGCCGGCCAGCAGTTCCCGGTAGCTCCAGCGCACCGCCTCGTCGTCCGGGTCGGCCGTGCGCAAGAAGGTCAGCGCGGTCTTGTCGCCGAAGGCGGCGGCCGAATTGCGGAAGATCTCGTAGGTGCTTTGCACCGTCAGCGTTTCGGCCAGCGGGCGCGATTGCAAGCGCTGCACGTCGGCGGCGCTGCGCACCAGGAAAGGCGCCGCGAAGGGGCGCGACAAGGGCGGGACGGTATAGGCCTGCGTCATGTCCTGGCGTCCTCCGTTCAAGCCTGCCCCAGCGCGATGTAGCGGCGCAGGTGGTGGTCTTCGTCGCCCAGCTGGTGGTCGATCATCACCAGCCGCTTGGCATAGTGGGCCAGGGGCAGCTCCCACGTCATGCCGATGCCGCCGTGCAGCTGGATGCTTTCTTCGGCTACCAGCGTGCCGATGCGGCCGATGGTGTATTTGGCGGCCGACAGCGCGCGTTCGCGAGTGGCGCGGTCGGGGTGGTCGACGGCGGCGGCGGCATTGATCACGGCCGAGCGCGCCTGTTCGATTTCCAGCAGCACGTCGGCCATGCGATGCTGCAGGGCCTGGAAGCTGCCGATGGGTGTGCCGAACTGGCGACGCGTGCGCAGGTATTCCAGCGTGGCGTCGCGGGCGCAATCCATGGCGCCCACGGCTTCCGCGCACACAGCCAGGATGCCGCGGCCCGTGGCGCGTTCCAGCACCGGGTAACCCGCCCCGGCCTCGCCGACCAGCGCGTCGGGGCCAAGCTGGACGTTGTCGAAGCTGACTTCGGCGGCTCGTCCGCCATCGATCAGGCCGTAGCCGCGTACCGACAGGCCGGGCGTGCCGGCGCTGACGAGGAAGAGGCTGATGCCGGCTTCGTCATCTTCCGCGCCGGCCGTGCGGGCCGACACCAGGAACAGGTCCGCATGTTCGCCCGCCGTGACGACCGCCTTGGCGCCGTTGAGCACCCAGCCGTCGCCCGAGCGTTCGGCGCGGGTGCGCACTTGCGCCAGGTCATAGCCTGAATCCGGCTCGGCTTGTGCCAGCGCGGCGGTGATGGCGCCTGCGATCAGGCCGTCCAGCGCTTCACGCTGGGCGGGCGTGCCGACCGCGGCGATGGCGCTGCCCACCATCAGGGCGTCCAGGAAGGGTTCGACGACCAGCCCGCGGCCCAAGGCTTCAAAGACCACCGAGATATCGAAGCCCGCGCCGCCCAGGCCGCCGTCGGCCTCGGTGAACAGCGCGCCGATGGCGCCCAGTTCCGCGTAGCGGCGCCAGAACTCCACGCTGTAGCCTTGCGGCGATTGGGCGTGGCGTTCACGCGTGGCGAAGTCGTACTGTTCGGCGACAAAGCGGCGCAGCATGTCGGAGAGCATGCGCCGGTCTTCAGTGTGTTCAAAATTCATGGCCGGCCCTTACAGTCCCAGGATCATCTTCGAGATGATGTTCTTCTGGATTTCATTGGAGCCGCCGAAGATCGACAGCTTGCGGTTGTTGAAGTACTGCGCTGCGGCGCTGTCGGCGCCTTCGGGACCGATGGGCGGGGCGTCATAGCCGTCATGCAGCGCTTCGGGCACGAAGGGGCGCGCATAGGGGCCCATGGCCCGGCGGTTCAACGCAGTGATCTCCTGCCGGATCTGCGTGCCGCGGATCTTCAGCATCGAGCTTTCGGCGCCCGGCGCGCCGCCGCCGGCCACGGCCGCCACGACGCGCAGGTTGGTGGTGCGCATATTGGCCAGTTCGATCTCGACGCGCGCCAGGCGGGCGGCGAAGTCCGGGTCTTGCGCCAGCGGGCGGCCATGCTTCTTTTGCCGGGCGGCCACGGTTTTCAGGCGCTCCAGCGCTGCCGTCGACTGGCCCACGCCCGCGATGTTGGTGCGTTCGTAGGTCAGCAGGTACTTGGCGCAGGTCCAACCGCGGTTTTCTTCGCCCACCAGGTTGTCGGCCGGCACGCGCACGTCCGAGAAGAACACCTCGTTGACTTCGTGTTCCCCGTCCAGCGTGATGATGGGACGCACTTCGACGCC
This sequence comes from Achromobacter sp., assembly GCF_057314935.1. Taxonomy (NCBI): domain Bacteria; kingdom Pseudomonadati; phylum Pseudomonadota; class Betaproteobacteria; order Burkholderiales; family Alcaligenaceae; genus Achromobacter; species Achromobacter sp. The sequence goes on along the minus strand of NZ_DBHKZA010000017.1, from coordinate 56,715 downwards.
GGGGCTGTTCATGTCGACCAGCAGGAAGCTGATGCCTTCCTGGCGCCGGCCTTCCTGCGACGTGCGCACCAGGCAGAAGATCATGTTGGCGTACTGGCCCAACGTGGTCCAGGTCTTCTGCCCGTTGACGATGTAGCTGTCGCCGTCGCGCACGGCGGTGGTCTTGACGGAGGCCAGGTCCGAGCCCGCGCCGGGTTCGGAGTAGCCCTGGCACCACCAGTCGCTGCCGTCCAGGATGCGGGGCAGCCAGTACTTGCGCTGCGCATCGGTGCCGTACTTGATCAGCACGGGGCCCAGCATGCTCAGCCCGAAGGGCACGATGCGCGGCGCGGCGGCCAAGGCGCATTCATTGTCGAAGATGAACTTCTGCGTGGCGCTCCAGCCGGTGCCGCCGTGCTCCACGGGCCAGTGGCTGGCCAGCCAGCCTTGCCGGTTCAGGATGGCGTGCCATTCGACCATGTCGGCGCGCGCCAGCAGTTTGCCCTGGCCGACCTTGTCGGACAGGCGCCGGGGCAGCTTGGCCGCGAGGAACGCGCGCACTTCGTCGCGGAAGGCGTTTTCTTCGGGGGTGAATTCGAGGTCCATGTCGGTCCTTAATAGATTTCAAACAGGCCGGCCGCGCCCATGCCGCCGCCGATGCACATCGTGACGACGGCATAGCGGGCGCCGCGGCGGCGTCCTTCGATCAGCACATGGCCGGCCAGCCGCGCGCCGGTGACGCCGAACGGGTGGCCCAATGCGATGGAGCCCCCGTCCACGTTCAGGCGGTCCATCGGGATGCCCAGCTTTTCCTGGCAGTACAGCGCTTGCGAGGCGAACGCTTCGTTCAGCTCCCAGAGATCGATGTCCTGGACCTTCAGGCCGTGGCGCGCCAGCAGCTTGGGTACGGCGTAGACCGGGCCGATGCCCATTTCGTCGGGCTCGCAGCCGGCAATGGCCAGGCCGCGGAAGGCGCCCAGGGGCCGGATGCCGGCGCGCTGCGCGTCGCCTGCTTCCATCAGCACGCAGGCCGCCGCGCCATCCGACAACTGCGACGCATTGCCGGCCGTTACGAACTGGCCTTCGCCGCGTACGGGGGCAAGCCCGGCCAGCGCTTCATAGGTGGTGCCGGGACGGTTGCAGGTGTCCTTGTCCACTGTCACTTCGCGTTCGGTGACGGCGCCGGTCGCGCGGTCGGTGACGGACATGGTGGTGGTGACGGCGATGATCTCTTCGCGGTAGCGGCCGGCGGCCTGGGCGGCTTCGGTGCGCGCCTGGCTTTGCGCGGCGAAGCGGTCCTGGGCTTCGCGGCTGATGCCGTAGCGGGCCGCCACGATGTCGGCGGTTTCGATCATGGGCAGGTAGAGTTCGGGCTTGTTGGCCACGATCCAGGGGTCCATGCCGCTCACGCCGTCGTCGCGCGTGCGGATCTGCGACACCAGTTCCACGCCGCCCGCGATGGCGGCCGGCGCGCCGTCCATGACGATGCGGCCGGCGGCCGACGCGATGGCCTGCAGGCCGGACGCGCAATAGCGGTTGACGGTGGCGCCGCCGACGCTGACGGGCAGGCCGGCGCGGATCACCGCCTGGCGGCCGATGTTGCGGCCGGTGGCGCCCTCGGGATAGCCGCAGCCGATGAAGGCGTCTTCGATCAGCGCCGGGTCGATGCCGGCGCGGTCGACGGCGGCGCGCACCGCGTGGCCGGCCAGGGTGGGGCCCGCGATCAGGTTGAATTCACCGCGCCCCGCCTTGGTGATGGGGGTGCGGGCGGTAGAGACGATAACGGCTTCGCGCATGAGGGTTTCCTGTCGAAGAAGGTCGGTTCGGGATCGTTGGAATTGAAATCCGGCGGATCAGGCAGCCTGGTTCAGGCTGGCGAAATTGCGGCCGGATTCCGCCAACTGCACGAGCAGCGGCGACGGCTTCCAGAATGCGGGGTCTTCCTTGGCATAGCTGCGGATGTCGGCAAGCACGCGGTCCAGGCCCACGCTGTCGGCGTAATGCAGAGGGCCGCCGCGATAGCGCGGAAAGCCGTAGCCGGACAGGAACACCACGTCCACGTCGGACGGGCGCAGCGCAATGCCCTGGTGCAGCACGTTGGCGGCTTCGTTGATCATGGCCGCCAAGTAGCGGCGCTGGATGTCTTCGTGCGTAAAAAGGCGCGGCGTGACGCCGGCGCGGCGGCGCTCTTCATCGATGATGGCCAGCACTTCCGGGTCAGGCGTGCCCACGCGCGCGCCGTCGGCATACAGGTAGAAACCTCGGCCCGTCTTCTGGCCGAACCAGCCGCGTTCGCACAGGCGGTCGGGAATCTGCACATAACGCAGCGCGGGGTCGCGCGTAGCGGCGCGGCGCTTGCGGGTAGCCCAGCCGATGTCGCCGCCGGCCAGATCCGCCATCTGATAGGGCCCCATCGGGTAGCCGAATTCGCGCACGGCCGCATCGATGTCGTAGGGCGATGCGCCGTCTTCCATCATCATGTCCGCCGCCTGGCGGTGCACGGCCAGGATGCGGTTGCCGATGAAGCCGTCGCATACACCGGCGCGAACGGGCGTCTTGCGCAGCCGCCGCGCCAGTTCGAATCCGGTGGCCACGGTTTCCGCGGACGTGTGTTCTCCCACCACGATTTCCAGCAATTTCATGATGTTGGCGGGCGAAAAGAAGTGCAGGCCCAGCACATCAGCCGGTCCGCGCGTGGCGGAGGCGATGCGGTTCACGTCCAGATAGGAGGTGTTCGTGGCCAGCACGGCGCCCGGCTTGGCCACGCGGTCCAGCTGCGCGAAGACGGCAAGCTTGACGTCCATGTCTTCGAAGACGGCTTCGATGATCAGGTCGGCGTCGTCCAGCGCGTCGTAGGTGGTGGCGCCGGTAAAGCGCGCCATCCGGCTGTCGCGCTCGCCTGCGGTGATCCGGCCTTTCTTGACCAGCAGGTCGTATACCTGGGCCACGCGCGCGCGGCCGCGTTCGAGCGCGGCCTCATCCTGTTCGACCATCACGACCGGCAGGCCGGCATCCAGCACCGACACGGCGATGCCGGCGCCCATCGTGCCGCCGCCCACCACCCCGATGTTCTCCAGCCGGCGCGGCCGCGCCGCTTGCAGCTCAGGGATCTTGGCGGTCTCGCGTTCGGCGAAGAACGCGTGCACCAGGCCGGCCCGCTGCGGGCTGTCCAGGCATTGCAGGAACAGCGCGCGTTCGGTGCGCAGGCCTTCGTCGAAGGGTTGCTCGATGGCGGCGCGCACGGCGTCGACGATCTTCGCGGGCGAATACAGGCCGCGCAAGGTCTTGGCGACCTGTTCGCCTGCGGCGGCGGCTTCCGCCAGCGCCGCGGCCTTGTCGGCCAGCGCGGCGGTGGCATCGCGGCTGCGGCGCGGGCCGGCGCCTTCAGCCAGCAATCGGCGGGTGTAGGCCAGGCCGGCGGCCAAGGCATCGTCGCCTTCGCCCAGGGCGTCGACCAGACCGGCTTTCAGCGCCGCCTCGGCGGACAGGTGCTTGCCCGACAGCATCAGGTCCAGCGCCGCGCGGGCGCCGATCAGGCGGGGCGTGCGTTGCGTGCCGCCTGCGCCGGGCAACAGGCCCAGGTTCACTTCAGGCAGGCCCAGCTTGGCGCCGGGCAGGGCGACGCGGTAGTGGGCGGCCAGCGCCACTTCCAGCCCGCCACCCAGGGCCGCGCCGTGCAGCACCGCTACCACGGGCTTGTTGCTGGCTTCGATCTGGTTGCACACATCAGGCAGGGCGGGCGGCTTGGGCGGCTTGCCGAATTCGCGGATGTCCGCGCCGGCGATGAAATTCTTGCCGGCGCCTACCAGCAGGACGGCGCGCACTTGCGGGTCCGACTGCGCGGCCTGGATGGCGGCGGCGAGATCATGGCGCACATCGGCGCTCAGCGCGTTCACGGGAGGGTGGTCAAGGGTGATGACCAGGATGTCTTCGTCGCGGCGCGCGTGGGCGGCGCCTGCAGGGTTCTTGTCCGTCATGGGACCTTGTCTCCAATGGGGCGTCCGCCGTGGCGGCGCCTGGCGGGCCAGAACGGCTCGTCTCTTATTTCCTTATTCTTTCCCAGTAAAGATGTCTTGACAATGGCATCTAGAATTGACATGGCGGATAATAAAATTTGACAGTGACCGGGGAGGAGCCCCAAATGGACACCAAATCCCTGACATTGCTGGTGGAAATCCTGGATGCCGGCAATCTGAGCGAAGCCGCGCGCCGCCTGAAGATGACGCGCGCCAACGTCAGCTATCACCTGAACCAGCTGGAGCGTTCGGTGGGCATGCAGCTGGTGCGGCGCACCACGCGCCATGTCGAGGCCACCGAGATCGGACTGAAGCTGTATCAGCACGGGCGCAGCATCCAGGATGAATTGGTGGCCGCCCGCGAATCCGTGGAAACGCTGGGCAAGACCCCGCAAGGCAAAGTGCGCCTGAGCGTGCCCAGCGGCTACGGGCAGTTCGTGATGACGCCGTGGCTGCTGGAGTTCAAGCAGGCGTATCCCGACATCGTGCTGGACGTGCTGTTCGAGAACAGCGTGGACGACCTGCTGCGCGACGAAGTGGACATCGCGGTGCGCATCATGTCCGAGCCGCCGCAGAACCTGGTGGCGCGCGAATTGGGGCTGGTCCGCTACATGGCGTGCGCGTCCAAGGCCTATGCCGACGCCCGCGGCCTGCCGCAGCGCCCGGAAGATCTGGCGGGCGCGCCCGTCATCAGCGCGGCCGTCATCGGCCGGCCGTTGCGGTTGTCTGCCTACTATGGCGGCCAGCCGCGCCAACACGTGGTGCTGGAACCCACCGTGATCTCGCGCAACTACGCGTTCCTGCGCGACGCGATCCGAGCCGGCTTGGGGGTGGGCGTGGTGCCGGACTACGTGGTGCACGACGACATCGCCCGCGGCGACCTGCTGGCCGCGCTGACGGATTGGCGGCTGAGTATCTTCGGCCGGGGCATGTACATGCTGTACATGCCGAACCGGCACCATCCCCGGGCGATCTCGATGATGATCGAATTCATCCTGGAGCGGGCCCAGCGCGGCCACGAGGGCCAGGCGGGCCTGCTGGCGCTGGCGGGCTGAAACGCCCAGGCACGCCACTTGCTGTCCGCTGTCGATAATCGATTGTTGGGGGGCAAGATGGAAATCACCACACCGGTCGCGACCGCGCCGGACGCGGCCGAACGCAAGAAGCCGACGGAGGCGGCCGGCACGGGGGAGGAGGCGGCGCGCGTCCCGGAAGAGAAAGTGACGGTGCAAGAGGCGGGACTGATCCCCGATCCCCCGCCGGATACGCCTTATGTCTGGGCGCGCGGCGCCTGCCTGACCACCTTGACCGTCCTGGCGGTGCTGTTCACCCTCAAGCTCGCGCAGGAATTCATCGTTCCCGTAGTGATGGCGATTGTGGTGGCCTATGCGTTGGACCCCATCGTGAGCCTGATGGGGCGTGCCCGGGTGCCGCGCGCGGTCGGGATCCTGATCCTGATGTTCGTCATCGCCACCGGTCTGGCGGGGTTGGCCTACGTCACGCAGAACCAGGTCAGTTCGATCGTGCAGGCGCTGCCGGAGATCTCCGGAAAGCTGTCCCGCACCTTGACCGGCATCTCCAGCGGCGACGGTTCCTTCTTTGAAAAGATCAAGGGCGCGGCCGGCGTGCTGCAGGACAGCGGGGGCATCGTGCCCGGCCGGCAGGTGGTGGTGGCCAAGTCGGATTCGGGCCTGAGCGATTTCCTGCTGTGGGGCTCCAAAGGCGTGGCGGCCTTCATCGGTCAGGCGACGATGAGCGTCTTCCTGGTGTTTTTCCTGCTGCTGTCGGGCAACGCATTCAAGCGCAAGTTCGTGAAGGTGGCCGGCAAGACCTTGTCGCAGAAGAAAATCAGCGTGCACATGCTGGACCAGATCAACAGCTCCATCCACCAGTACATGGCGATGATGCTGGTGACGAACCTGGCATTGGGCCTGATGTCCTGGGCGGCGTTCCGCCTGCTGGGCCTGGAGAACGCGGCGACCTGGGCCGTGGTGGCCGGGGCGCTGCACATCATCCCGTACTTCGGTCCGTTGCTGACGGCGGTGGGAACCGGGATCGCGGCCCTTATCCAATTCGGCGAAATCGGCCCGGCGCTGGCGGTGGCCGGCAGTTCGGTGGCCATCGCCTTGCTGATGGGCGTGGTGGTCACGACCTGGATGTCCGGCCGCATCGCCAAGATGAACGCCGTGGCCGTCTTCATGCTGCTGTTGTTGTTCACCTGGCTGTGGGGCGTGTGGGGGACGCTGCTGTCCGTGCCGCTCGCCTTCATTGCGAAGGTGGTGGCCGACCACATCGAAGGGCTGGAAGCCGTGTCGGAATTCCTGGGCGAATAGGCACGGGCACGCCACATGCTGGAAGGCGAGTCTCAGTCCCTTTGAATCAAGCCACCGTCCCTGCCATGCAAACCCGACTTGCCCGTTCGATTCCCCCCGAATTCTCCGGCCAGACGATCGAAGGCGTCCTGACCGGCGCCCGGCCGCCGGTAGATCCCGGCCATTGGCTGGGCGAGCTTGTGCGCGCCGGCTACGGCCAGTTGCCGTTGCCGGGCTCGGGCGGCACCTTGCTGCGCTGGCGGGCGCTTGCCGCCGTTGCCGCGGCGGATCTGGGTTTGGCCAAATTGTTCGAGGGGCACACGGATGCGCTGGCCATTCTTGCCGAGCTGGACGCGTCGGTCGACGCGCCGGAGGATGCGTGCTGGGGTGTCTGGTGCGCCGAACCGCCGGACATGCGCGTGGGCATCCGCGCCCAGGCCACCGGCGGGGTGATGGTCAGCGGATTGAAGGGCTGGTGCTCCGGCGCCGCGGCGCTAAGCCACGCGCTCGTCAGCGGTTGGAACGGCGCAGGCGAACCGTGCCTGGCCGCGGTGGCGCTGGACCAGCCGGGGGTCACGGTCACCACGCAAGGCTGGCATGCCGTGGGCATGCGCTCATCCGCCAGCGTGAACGTCGTTTTCGATCAGGCGCGTGGCGTTGCCGTCGGTGCGCCGGGCGCCTACGTCGGCCGCCCCGGTTTCCTGCACGGCGGGGCGGGCGTTGCCGCATGCTGGTATGGCGCGTTGGCGGGCATTGCCGAGAGGCTGCGCGCCGCCGTCGCCCAGGGTCGGCCCGACCCGCACCGGCTGGCCCACCTTGGCGCCGTGGATGTCGCCTTGGCCCAGGCGCGGGCGACGCTGCGCGAGGCGGCATCGGCCATCGACGCCCATCCTGAAGACGGCTGCGCCCTGGCGGCCGCGCGGACGCGCCTGGCGGTGGAGGCTGCCGCCGAGGAGGTGTTGAACCGCGTGCCGCGCGCACTGGGCGCCGGCCCCTTATGCCGTGACGCCGCGTTGGCGCAAGCCCTGGCCGACTTGCCCGTGTTCATCCGGCAGAGCCACGCGGAACATGATCAGGCCGCGCATGGCAAGCAGGTCTCACAACACGGAGAACCGCCTTGGATACTGTAGATGACCGCCACTTCGAGCGCCTGTACCGCCAGGACGATGACCCTTGGCGGGTGGCCACCGCGTGGTACGAGCGCCGCAAGCGCGCCGTGCTGTTGGCGACGTTGGCGCGCGAGCGCTATGGCCACGTCTTCGAGGCGGGCTGTGGCGGCGGCGACATGACGCTTGCCCTGGCGCAGCGCTGCGACCAGCTGTGCGCCGTGGATCTGGCGCCCAGCGCATTGCGCCGGGTGCAGGCCCGGCTGCGCGCCGATCCGGTGGCGGCGGCGGTGCGGACGCTGGCGTTGAAACTGCCGCAGCAATGGCCGCCCGTGCCGCCGGGCGGCTTCGATTTGATCGTCGTCTCGGAGCTGGCCTATTACCTGGATGACGCCGCCTGCGCGTTGTTTCTTGCGCGGCTACGCAGCAGCTTGGGAGACGGCGGCGAATTGGTCGCCTGTCATTGGCGTCCCGCGTTCGATGACCGCCTGCAACCCACCGACCGTCTGCATGACGCGATGGGGGCGCTGCCCGGCCTGCAGCGGCTGGTGCATCACCATGAAGAAGATTTTCGTCTGGACCTCTGGCGCAACCCCTCATAAGGAGCAGGCGATGATCGGAATCTGCATACCCGCCCACAACGAGGAACGGATGATCGGGGCTTGCCTGCGAGCTGCGACCCGCGCCGCGCGCCACCCGCTGCTGGCAGCCGAACGCGTCGAGATCGTCGTGGTGCTGGACCGTTGCCGCGACCGCACCGAGCAATTGTCGGCGGCCTGGCCGGTGCGGTGCCTGAGCGTCGAGGCGGGCAATGTGGGCGTTGCCCGGGCCCTTGGCGCGCAGCATCTGCTGGAGGCCGGCGCGCGCTGGCTGGCATTCACCGATGCCGATACCCGCGTATCCGCGCGCTGGCTGGTGGACCAGTTGTCGTTAGGGGCGGAAGTGGTTTGCGGCACGGTGGGCGTGTCGGGCTGGGCCGAACACGGCGCGCATGCGCGGCAGGCCCGGCGGCGTTTCGCCACCCACTACCAGGACCGCGACGGCCATCGCCATGTCCACGGCGCAAATCTTGGCATCGAGGCCCATGCCTACCGGCACATCGGCGGCTTTGCCGCGCTGGCCTGCAGCGAAGACCAGGCGCTGGTGGACCGGCTGGAGCAGGGCGGCGCCCGCATCGCCTGGACGGCGCTGCCGCGCGTGACCACCAGCGCGCGGCCGTATTCCCGCGTTGAAGGCGGCTTTGCCAGCGCCTTGCGCCAAGGCTGGGACGAACCCGACTAGGGCCGGTCGGCACTAACAGGCCCGACCTGGCCCCCTGGCGACCGCCGGAGAGATGCGATGAATATCGAAGCCGTCTGGTTCCTGCTGATCGGCGCCTTGTTCGTGTTGATGGCGGTGTCCAAGCGCCTGATCGATGCGCTGCCCATGACCGGGGCCATGGTGTATCTGGTCGTCGGCTTTCTGATCGGCCCGACGGGACTGGGGCTGCTGAATCTGGACCTGTACGGCGACCGCCACGTGCTGAGATTGGCGACCGAAGCGGCATTGCCCGTATCGCTCTTTGCCGTGGGCATGCATTTGCGCGTGGCCTGCGGGCATCCATTATGGCGCCTGCCGCTGCGCCTGGCGGCGCCCGCCATGTTGCTGACCATTGCGCTGATGACGGCATTCGGCATGGGCCTGCTGGGCTTGGGATTGGGGGCGGCGTTGCTGTTGGCGGCGGCGTTGGCGCCGACCGATCCGGTGCTGGCCAACGAATTGCGACCGCGTGAAGCGGGCGATGACGAGCCGCTGCGCTTTGCCTTGTCGGGCGAGGGCGGCGCCAATGACGGGGCGGCGTTTCCCTTTGTGATCCTGGGCATCGCCCTGTGCAATGCGGGTCCGGCGGGGCTTGAGCGGCCGTGGCCGTTGGCGGCCGCCCTGATCTGGGGGGTGGTCAGCGCGGTGGGAATTGGCTGGCTGCTGGGCACGCTGGGCGAACGCCTGATCGCCACGCTTCGGATCCGCTATGGCAACGCCCTGGGATTGGACGAATTCCTGGCGCTGGGGCTGATGGCGCTGTGCTATGGCGCGACCTTGCTTGCGCATGGCTACGGCTTTCTTGCGGTCTTCTGCGCCGGGGTGGCGTTGCGTCAGCAAGAGCTGCGCGCCACGGGCAGCGGCCGAACCCCGCGTGCCGTCTTGCAGGAAGTCACGCCTGCCGAAAGCGAAGAAAGCACGCAGGATCCGCAATTGGCTCATGCCCATCTGGCGGAGTCGATGATGGCAACGTCGGTGGGGCTGGAACGCTTTGTCGAGTTGGCCCTGATGCTGGTCATCGGCTGCGTGGTGTCGGCGCATTGGCGCGACATGCTGGGTTGGACGCCGCTCGTTGTGGCGGCGGTGTTGTTCTTCGTGCTGCGGCCGGCCAGCGTGATGCTGGCCCTGGCCGGGTCGTCGATGGACTGGCGCCAGCGTTGGCTGGCCAGCTGGCTGGGAATACGCGGCGTGGGCACGTTCTACTATCTGCTGCTGGCCGTGGAGCAAGCGCCGCAGGACGTGTCCCGGGCGCTGGCGCCGTTGTTGCTGACCGCCATCGTCGCGTCCGTGCTGGTGCACGGCATTTCGGCGTCTCCCTTGATGGGGTGGTACTACACGCGGCTGTCGACCCGGCCGCGCCGCGGCAAGGCGTCACGGCCAGCGTAGACGGCGGCCGCGCCCAGTTCGCGTTCGATGCGAAGCAGCCGGTTGTACTTGGCGGTGCGGTCGGCGCGCGATAGCGAACCGGTCTTGATCAGGCCGCAGTTGGCCGCCACGGCCAGGTCGGCAATGGTGGTGTCCTCGGTTTCACCCGAGCGGTGCGACAGGACGGCGCCGTATGCCGCGCGGCGCGCCATTCCCAATACCTGCAGGGTTTCGCTCAGCGTGCCGATCTGATTGGCCTTGACCAGGATGGCGTTGCCGATCCCGGCCGAGATGCCGGCCTCGAACAGGCGGGGGTTGGTGCAGAAGACATCGTCGCCCACCAGATGGCACGCATCGCCCAGCCGCGCGGTCAGGGCTTGCCAGCCGGCGGAGTCGTCTTCGGCCATCCCGTCTTCGATGGAGACGATGGGGTAGTCGGATGCCAACCGGGCCAGGTAGTCCACCTGCTGTTCGCGGCTGCGCACCACACCTTCGCCTTGATAGCGATAGCCTGCCTCGGTATGGAATTCACTGGCCGCCGGATCCAGCGCCAGCGCAATGTCCGTGCCTGGGCGCAGGCCGGCCTGCTCGATGGACCCCATGATGAAGTCCAGGGCTTCGGGGGCCGTGCGCAAGACGGGGGCGAAGCCGCCTTCGTCGCCCACATTGACGCTGTGGCCGGCCGCCAGCAGCTTGCCGCGCAGGGTGTGGAAGACTTCGGCGCCCATCCGGATGGCTTCGGTGAAGGTTTGCGCGCCCACCGGCAAGATCATGAATTCCTGGAAATCCAGCGGATTGTCGGCGTGCGCCCCGCCGTTGATGATGTTGATCATGGGAACGGGCAGCACTTGGGCCTGCACGCCGCCCAGGTGGCGCCACAGTGGTTGCCCCTGGCGGGCGGCCGCCGCGCGCGCCACCGCCAGCGAGACCCCCAGCAAGGCGTTGGCGCCCAGACGGCTTTTGTCCGGCGTGCCGTCCAGGCCGATCATGATCTGGTCGATCGCGGCCTGCTGGTCCGCTTGCTGGCCCAGCAGCGCCTCCCGCAACTCGGTATTGACCGCGCGCACGGCGCCCAGCACGCCACGGCCCAGATAGCGCGCGGGATCCGCGTCGCGGCGCTCCCGTGCTTCATGCTGGCCCGTCGACGCGCCAGACGGCACCAGCGCCACGCCAACCGCGCCGTCATCGAGCCGGACTTCGACCTCGACGGTCGGGTTGCCGCGGCTGTCCAGCGCCTCGTGGGCGGCGATATCGATGAGGGTCATAGGGGCTCCTGATAGTCAGATTATTGAAATAAAGAAGTTGTCTTTATCCTCACAATCCATCATGCGATACTGCGATGCATCGCACTGCTTGCGGGAAATGCAGGCGATATCCTAAAAAAGCAGCAGGATCCGGAAAATGCAGTTTTTCTGGATATCCGTCAGTTTTATTGACATAAGGACACGCCGTGCGCCACTTGCCGCCCCTATCCGCCGTCCGGGCATTCGAGGCCATCGCGCGGACCGGCTCGGTCACGCGCGCGGCGGAAGAACTGTGCCGCAGCCACGGCGCGGTCAGCCGGCACCTGAAGCTGTTGCAGGAACACGCAGGCGTTCCGCTGTTCGACAAAGACGGCACCGGGCTGAAGCTCACCCCTGCCGGCGCGACCTTCTACGCGTCGGTGCGCGCCTCGTTCGACCAGTTGGAAAGCGCTTACGAACGATTGGGCCGCGAAGCGCAGGGGCCGGGGCTGCACGTGGCCTGCAGCGCCACCTTCGCGATGCGCTGGCTGGTGCCGCAACTGGCCGTGTTCTACCGCGAGCATCCCGATATCCGCATCCGCCTGTCGATGACGTCCGCCCGCGAAATGCGCAACGAGGGCGCGGACCTGCTGCTGGCCTGGGACCTGTCGGGCTACACCGATGCCGACCGCCGCCGCGCACTGACGCTGGCGCCCGTGCGGTTTGGCGCGGTCTGCACGCCCGCCTATGCCCGCCGCCCGGCGGCGGACCGGGTGCGTATCGCCCATGAGTACACATCCAGCGCCTGGAACCAATGGGAGGCCATTACCGGCGTGGCGGTTGCCGCCGCCGGCCAGCTGGCGTTTCCGCACACGCACCTTTGCATCGAGGCCGCGCTGTCCGGACTGGGCGTGGCGCTGGTGGAAAAGCGGCTGATCAGCCGCGAACTGGAAGAGGGCTCGCTGGTCGCGCCCTTCGGATTCGTGGCGTTCGACGGCGGGTTGCGCGCGCTGCCGGCCCCCGGCCGGGGGATGTCGGAGCACGCAGGCGCGTTTGTGGCATGGCTGCGCGCGGCGCTGGCGGAGCCGGCCGCTTAAGGGGGGCGAAGGTCCGCCGGGCGGCCTGAACGGCGCCGGCAGTTGGTATGCTGACGCATCGCCTTGCCGGAACCTCCATGCCCGATCCGTCCCGACCCTCGACGCCATCCGCCCCGCACTCCGCCTTGGCGTCCGACACGCGCCGCACGCAACTGCGGCGCATGAAGATCGCCGCGCTGGCCTTGCTGGTGGCCATGATCAGCGGTTTCATCACCAGCCACGTCATGGGCGGGCAGGGCGTGTGGGCATGGGTGCGGGCGTTTTGCGAAGCGGCGACGGTGGGCGCGTTGGCCGACTGGTTCGCGGTGGTCGCGCTGTTTCGCCGGCCCATGGGCCTGCCGATCCCGCACACGGCCATCATTCCCAGCAACAAGGACCGCATCGGCGACAACCTGGCCGTGTTCGTCCGTGACCATTTCCTGGACCCGGACACCTTGATGGAAAAGCTGCGGGTCTTCGACCCCGCCGCGCGGCTGTCCCGGTGGCTGATCCGGCCGCGCCAGGCGCATGCCTTGAGCGACGGCGCGCGCCGCGTGGTCTTGCAGACGCTGGACATGCTGGATGACCAGGCGGTGCGCGGGGTGATCCAGGAGTTCGTGGTGAAGAACCTGCGCCGCTGGGATGCCGCGGGCACCGTGGGCGAGATCCTGGGCCTCCTGACCCGTGACGGGCGCCATCAGGAACTGCTGGACGCGGCCATGGAGCGCCTGGGCGGCTACCTGGGCGAAGACGATGTGAAGGAACGCGCATCGACCCTGCTCGTGAAATTCGCCCGCAAGGAATGGCCGCGCATCATCGCGGCCGTCGACGTGGTCAAGTCGGTGGACGGCATTGCCGACAACCTGGCCGACCGGCTGGCGTTGGCGCTGGTGCAGGAAGTGCGCGATGTGCTGTCCGAACCCGATCACCCCGTCAGGCGCGACTACGAGGCTTGGGTGCTGAACTACATCGAACGCCTGAAGACCGACCCCGCCTTGTCGGCGCAGGTCGAAGAGTTGAAGCAGCGGGCGATCGACCATCCCAAGGTGCAGGAGTATGTGCAGGGCCTGTGGGACGATATCCACGCGGCGTTGCGCCGCGACCTCTCGGACGAGGATTCGGCGCTGGCCCGCCATCTGGAAAGCGCCTTGCTGGCGCTGGGCCGCAAGCTGGGCGAAGACCCGGGCTTGCGCGCCGCCATCAACAACCACGTGTTGGGCAGCGCGCGGCGCCTGACCGGCCGCCTGCGCATCGGCGTGACGGAGCATATTTCGCGCACCGTGAAAAATTGGGACGAACGCCACCTGGTCGACGAACTGGAACTCAGCGTGGGGCGCGACCTGCAGTACATCCGTTTCAACGGCACGCTGGTGGGCGGCCTGATCGGCGTAGCGCTGCACGCGCTGGTGCTACTGGTCAATCGTTAACAAGCCTGATCGCTTGTATCAGGAATGAAGATTGCTGGTCGACGGGGCGGCGCCGGTGCTATTGTCATTGGCGCCCAGGGCCAGGTTGGCGCCGATTGCGCCGGGCCGGGCATCCGCACTTTGCGTGCATGATTCCAGGAGGCACTTCATGAAGAAAATCTCGATGCTTGTCGCGGCGCTGGCAATGGCGGGCGCCTCGAGCGCCGCGCTGGCCGAAAACGTCACGATGTCATTCCTGACCGCTGACGGCATAGGCAAAAGCGCCGGCACGATTTCGCTGAAGGACACCAAGGGCGGCTTGCAGATCACGCCGAACCTGAAGGGCTTGCCGCCGGGCGAACACGGTTTCCACGTGCATGAAAAGGGTTCGTGCATGCCGGGCATGGTGAACGGCCAGACGGCGCCCGGCGGTGCCGCGGGCGGCCACCTGGATCCCAAGGGCACCAAGGCCCACAAGGGCCCGATGGCGACTGACGGCCATCAGGGCGACCTGCCCTTCATCGTGGTGGCCGCTGACGGTACCGCCAAGAAGGCCGTGGTGGCGCCGCACCTGAAGCTGGCGGACGTGAAGACGCACGCGGTCATGGTGCACGTGGGCGGCGACAACTACAGCGACACGCCCGCGCCGCTGGGCGGCGGAGGTGGCCGCCTGGTTTGCGGCGTGGTGAAGTAAGCGCGAAAAAGGGTGCGCCGGGTTGCCGCGACGGCCATTCAGGCCGTGCCGTTGCGGCCGTGCAACCGGTAGCCCTCGCGCTCGGCAAGCCGGTCGTAATAGGCAGCCGTCGCCGGCAGGGCGGGCTTGTCGAAGGGCGTCGCAAACCACCGGTTCACCGATAGCCCTACGGGAATGTCCGCCAGCGAAAACCCGTCGCCGGCCACATAGGCGCCGGTCAGCGCCAGGCGCTGTTCCAGAATGGCCATGAAGTGCGTCCAGGCCTGGCACGACGCCTGGATGCTGGCGGCATCCCGGTGTTCAGGCGAACGCCGCGCCAACGCCATGAAGGCATAGCTCCAGGACCGGTTCAGGTCGGTCGCCTGCCAATCCATCCATTGATCCACCCGCGCGCGCAGCCGGGGCTCGGCCGGGTACAAGCGCTGGCCGCCGTATTGCCCGGCCAGGTAGCGGATGATGGTATTGGACTCCCACAGCACGAAATCGCCGTCCTGGATGACGGGCACCATGGCATTGGGATTCAGCGCCAGGAAGCGCGGGTCGGAGGTCGCCTGGAAGCCCGCGCCCCAATCTTCGCGGGTGAACGGCAGATTCAGTTCGGCGCAGGTCCACAGTACCTTGCGTACGTTGATGGATGACGCTTTACCCAATATTTTCAACATCTTGCGAGCGGCCCGGATCAATGGCGTGGAGGAATGCGGGCAGTCTAGCGGCTGCCCCGGCCTGCCGCCAGATACAGATCGGGGCGGCGGCGGGCGTAACAGCATGGCGGCGCGTTTCGGGGCGGGCCCGCCGTCAGGCGCCCGCCGCCTCCGGCTGGCTGCGCAACCGGCGCACGGGGGATGCGAACAGCACCAGGAACTGCACCAGGAATCCCGCCGTCGATACCCACAAGCAGGCGTCCAGGCTTACGCGGGCGGCCAACGTCGCGCCGATCAGCGCGCCGACGGGTCGGGCGCCGAACGTCGCCGTCAGGATCACGGCGGACACGCGGCCCAGCAGCGCGTTGGGCGTCACGGCCTGGCGCAGGGTGGTGGTGGTGATGGTCCAGAGGATGGGGCCGGCGCCGAACAGGAAAAAGCCCACCGCCGCCCAGATGCCCGAGGGCAAGACCAGCGTCGACAGCAGGATGGCGCTCGCCGCCAATGCCGACAGCGGACCCGAGGCGATCATCGCGCCGAAAGACAGGCGGCGCGCCAGCCACGGCGCGGCCAGGGCGCCTGCCAGCATGCCGCCGCCATACACGCCCAGCGTGACGCCCACGCCAGCGGCCGTCAGGCCCAGGCGTTCGATGGCATACACGACGTACACGGCCTGCAGCACGAACCAGGCGGTGTTGAAGAACACGGCGGTCGCAAGCACCGGCCGCAGCAGCGGATGCTTGCCGACAAAAGCCGCGCCTTCGCGCAGCTCGGTCCACAAGCGCCGCCGGGCAACGGGCTTGGGCGCGTCGGCTGGCAGGCCGGCCAGCAGGGCCGCGGCCAGCAGCGACAGCGTGGTGGCGATCACATAGGCGACTGGCGCGCCCATCCAGCCCACCAGCGCGCCGCCCGCCGCGGGGCCGGCGGAAAACGCGCTGCTGCGCGCCAGCTCCAGCCAGCGGTTGGCGCTGGCCAGATCGCTGGCGGGCACGAGCCTGGGCACCAGCGCGGGGGCGGCCACGTTGTAGGCCACCGTGCCGACCGCGCCCAGAAAGCCCAGCGCTGCCAGCCAGCCCAGGCCCAGTCCGCCTACCCACAGCAGCGCCAACAGGCCCACCAGGCTGGCGGCGCGAACGCACTCGGCGGCGGTCATCAAGGCGCGGCGCGACATCCGGTCCGCCAGCACGCCGGCGGGCAGGGACAGCAGCAGGAACGGCAGGGTTTGCGCGGTTTGCAGGTAGCCCGTCTGCGCGGCGGTGGCGCCCAGCGCCAGCACGGCGACCAGCGGCGCCGCCGCCAAGGCCATCTGTTCAGAAAACTGGGCGGCCAGGTTCGAGGCGGCCAGACGGCGGAAGGCGGGGGGCAGGGCAGGCATGGGCGACGCCCGTCAGGGCGCTGGAAACGGCAAGGGCACGATCATGATCGTGCCCTTGGCGGCTTGCACTCCGGTCCTTGCGGACGGCGTCCCGTCAACGGTCAGGGGATTGGCGGATACTCGCCGTAGCCGTCCGGCCAGGGGGTCAGCACTTCGTACCCGGTTTCGGTCACCACGACCATGTGTTCCCACTGCGCCGACAGCGAGCGGTCCTTGGTGACCACGGTCCAGCCGTCGGGCAATTGCTTGGTCGCCGGCTTGCCAGCGTTGATCATGGGTTCGATCGTGAACATCATGCCGGGCTGCAGCACCATGCCTTCGCCGGGACGTCCGTAGTGCAGCACTTGCGGATCGTCGTGGTAGATCTGGCCGATGCCGTGGCCGCAGTATTCGCGCACGATGCTGAAATGCTCGCGGTGCGCGACGGTCTGGATCGCATGGCCGATGTCGCCCAGCGTCGCGCCGGGCTTGACCGCCATGATCCCGGCACGGGTGGCTTCGTACGTGGTGTTGACCAGGCGGCGCGCCAGGGGGCTGGGCTGGCCCACGTAGTACATGCGGCTGGTGTCGCCGAACCAGCCGTCCTTGATGACGGCGACGTCGATGTTCAGGATGTCGCCGTTTTTCAGCACCTTGGCCGACGGGATGCCATGGCAGATCACATGGTTGACCGACGCGCAGATCGTCTTCGGAAAGCCGTGATAGCCGACGTTGGCAGGAATCGCCTTCAGCACGTTCACGATGTATTCGTTGCAGATGCGGTCCAGCTCATCGGTGGTGACGCCGGGGCGCACGTGTTCGCCGATCATGTGCAGCACTTCGGCTGCCATGGCGCCGGCCTTGCGGGCCATTTCGATGTCGGCGGCGGACTTGATGGAAACCTTCTTCGCCATTTATGCGGCCTCCTGCTGGGCGGCATCGGGTAAGCGCCGGGACAGCGACGCGATGGCAAAGCCTTCACCCTGCTCGATGCGGATCAGCAATTGGCAGACGTCCGCGTGGCGCAGTTCGGGATACAGCTCGGACAACATGCCGATGCGCATCCAGTGTTCGGCCTGGGAATTGATCGAGCGGCTGAGGGCGCCGCTGGCGACGCGCAGATTCTCATGCATCTGCTCGGAGATTTTGACGAGACCCATGGTGGGAGTGATCCGTATATGGTTTGTATATGGATCGTATGGTATCGCGGCGAGAGGGAGAGCGCAAATCGGAAGGAATTGAGCCTTCGCGGTGATGGAAAACAATTGTTACGTTACATTGGCGGCCTTGTGACTATCCGATTGATCCTTCAGGAATCTTTATGAAGCTTCGTTACGGCGCGAGTGCGCTCGTAGTGGCGGCAACCCTGTGCGGGCCGGTGCAGGCTCAGAGTTCGGGCGGTTCCCAGTTGCCTATCGAAGAGCTGAGGCTCTTGGCGACCACCTATATGGCGATCAAAGCGAACAGCGTCAAGCAGGTTCCAGATTCCAAGCTGATCGAAGCCGCGATCCGGGGGATGATCCGCGAAATCGACCCGGAGGCCGGTGCGTATCTGACGAAGAGCCAGGTGGACGTGTTGTCCCGCACGGCTAGTCAGGCGCATATCGGGCTGGATGTCACCCTTCGCCAAGGCGAGGTCGTGGTGGTCCTTCCCCTTTCGCGCAGCCCTGCGGAAAAGGCCGGAATCCGGCCCCGGGATGCCATTGAATCCATCGACGGCACCCCTGTCAGGGGCGATGTGCAATTGACCAACGAATTATTGCGCGGCCCGGCGGGAACCCGCGTCACGGTGGGCGTGCGCCGCGCGGGCCAGCCGTTGATGTTCACGGTTGAACGCAACGGCTTCACGCCTGCCAAGGCATCGTTGTCGATGGCGGAGTCAGACATTGCGGTGCTGAGCGTGCGAGTGCTCTCGGAGGATACCCTGGCCTCTATCGCGGCCGCGCTGACGGAGCAGTGGCGCCAGCAACCGTTCCGGGGGCTGGTGCTGGATCTGCGCCGCAATCCCGGAGGGCTGCTGGATACGGCAGTCGGACTGTCTTCCTTGTTCCTGCCCGCAGGCGTGGTCGTCGCGGAAGCAAAGGGCCGCACCCCCGAGGACAACGTCGTGTACAAGGCGGAGAAAGCGTCCTATACCAAGGGCAGCGATCCTCTAGCCCAGGTGCCGGAGGCCATCAGGCGCCTGCCGCTTGCGGTTCTGGTGGATGAAGGGACCGCGTCGGGCTCGGAGATGGTCGTGGCGGCGCTCAAGCATTACAAACGGGCGAAGATCATCGGGCGGCCCACGTTCGGCCGTTCAAGCATCCAGATGATCCAGCCGTTCGCTACCGGCCAGGCGGTCAAGTTCACCACGTCCTATTGGTTCACGCCGTCCAACACCAGCGTCGACAAGGTCGGCATCCTGCCGGATGTCATGATTGAAAGTCTGGACCCTGCGGTCGAGCTCAATCTGGCAGTGGCCGAGTTGGCTCGCAACCGGCGCTAGCTTTTCTTGCTGCGCGAGGCCTTTTTTGCCGCGCCCGCGCGGCCCGTTTCCTTCGGCGCAGGCGCCGTGGCCACGTGGACCTGCTCCATCCACATCAACGCGTCCGTATACGACAGAAACTGCTGCAGATAGCCCGGCGACAGCTCGCGCATCAAGGTCAGCGCGCGGTGCACCAGCTGGTTGGAATTGAGCGGGCCGGCGTTCTTGTGGACCTGTTCCTGCGACTGGCGCACTTGCCGGTCGGCGCTGACCTGAGACCAGACGCCGCGGAAGTAGTCCAGCATCTGCACGTCGGGATAGGTGGCCCGCAGGCCCAGCGTGTCGCGCGTCCAGCCGCTGACGCCGCCGGGGGGATCCGGGTCGGCCAGGTAATCGATCAGGCCGGCCAGGGCGCTGGCGGTGGGGGCGGCATCCGAGGCGCTGGCGTCAGCGGCCGCGGCCGCGACCTGACTTTCATAAGCCTGCAGCAGGGCGGCCAGCTTCGCGTCCAGCAGTTGGCGCGCCGGGCCGCCCAGCATGGTCGTGCGCCGCGCCATCGCATCCAGGAAACGGAAGCGCACCGGGTCGAGGCGGTCTGCCCCGCACGCGCGCCAGGCATCCAGCGTGCTTTGCGCGTTGGGCGGGCTCAAGTGCGTGCCGTCACTGCTCACGCGGCTTTCCCGAGTCGTTGGACGGCTTGGGGATCGGCGTGATTTCCACGCGGCGGTTCTTCGCGCGCCCCTCTTCATCGGCGTTGGAGGCCACCGGCTGCTCGGAGCCGAAGGCGGCGGCGAACACGGTGGACGAGGGCACGCCTTCGTCGATGAGCGCGCGCGTGACGGTCAGGGCGCGCTGCGCCGACAGGTCCCAATTGTCCGCAAAGCGGCGGTTGCCTTCGCGCACCTGCTGGTCGTCGGTATAACCGCTGACCATCAGGATTTCGTCGTGCGTCTTCAGGTAGGCGGCCAGGGGTTCGATCAGCGTCTTCAGGATCTCGCGGCCTTCGGGCTGCAACTGGTCGGAGTTCAACGCGAACAGCACGCTGCCGCTGATGCCGATGCGGCCATTGATCAACGTGACGCGGCCGGCCGCCAGTGGGCCCGCCAGCGCCTGTTCCAGCGTTTCGCGCCGCTGCGTTTCTTCCTGCCGCTGCTTGACCTCTTCTTCCAGCTGCGTCGACAGTTGCAGCTGCACGCCGATCACGCTGACCAGGATCAGCACGAAGGCGCCCAGCAGCACCGACATCAGGTCGCCGAAGACGGCCCAGGCCGGTGCGGTCGCCTCTACGCCGCCGTCGATGTCCTCGCTCATGCGGCTTCGGCTCCGGCGGTGGCGCGCTGGATGGCCAGCTGCTGCAGGTTTTCGATGATCTGCTTTTGCGACATCAGGCTCAGGTCGACCACTTCACGGGCCTGCGCCACGTAGTAGGACAGTTGCTCGTCGCCGCGTGCGATGGACTTGTCCAGCGCCGCTTCGATGCGTTGCAGGTGGGCCACCAATTTGTCGTTGGACTCGCCGAACAGTTGCACGGCGGTGCCGAACGATTCGCCCAGGCTGGCCACTTCCACGGCGCTGGTGGTGACTTGCGCCGCCACGTCCGCGAGCTTGCCGGTCTCGGCTTCGACACGGTCGGTGAACTGCGTGCCAACGCGTTCCAGCAGTTCGGCCGACGAGGCGACCAGCGCGTCCACGGCCGTGCGTTGTTCGGCGGCCGTGTGATTGACGGCGTTCAACAGCGTGTCCAGCGTGTCCAGCAGGCGGTTGCGCTCTTGCAGCATGTCGTTGTCGCGCACCATGCTGTCGGACAGCTTCTGGCGCAGTTCGCCGATGACCTCGGCGGCGGCCTTGGGTGCTTCCGAGGCGGCTTGCACCAGGCGGCCGATCTCGGCGATGGTGTCGCTGGCGTGTGCCTGCGTTTGCGCGGTGATGTCGTGCGCGGTCTGGGCCAGCGTGTCGCAGATCTGTTGTTGCTGGCTGGCGGTCGCGGCGCCGGCCTGTTCCCATTCGTGGCGCAGCGCGTCGGCCATCGCGGCCAGCTTGCCGGTCCACGCGGCCAGGCGGGCTTCGTCTTTGGACGCCACGGCCGCCTGCAGGTCGGCGTGCGATTGGTCCAGCGTGCGCAGGAACGACGTCGAGTGCTGCTCGAAGGTCGCCGCAGCGGTTTCCAGCGCCTGGCGGTGGGTGGCGGCCAGCTGTTCGCCCACGTTTTCCTGGCGCGCCTGCGCGTCGGTCCAGGCCTGGGTGACATGGCTTGCCGCCGTTTCCAGGCGGGTGGACACGTTTTCCAGCAGGCTGGCTTGCGCCTCGGTCTGGGCGGTGATGTCGCGCGTGGCCTGGGTCAGCGTGTGGGTGATGGCTTGCTGGCGGTCGGCGGCTTGCACGCCGGCCAGTTCCCATTCCTGGCCCAGCGCATCGGCCATGGCGGCCAGTTTGCCGGTCCAGGCGGACAGGCGTGCTTCGTCCTTCGCGGCCAGGGCGGCTTGCAGGTCCGCATGCGACTGGTCCAACGTGCGCAGGAGCGCCGCCGAGTGCTGCTCGAACGCGGCGGCCGCCGTGGCCAGCGCCTGCTGGTTGTCCGTGGCCAGTTTTTCGCCGACCTGTTCCTGGCGCGTCTGTGCGTCGGTCCAGGCTTGGGTGACTTCGCGCGCGGCCGTCTCGAGGCGGGTCGACACCGTCTCCAGCAGGCGGGCTTGCGCTTCGCTGCGGGTGGCGGCGTCCTCGGCCGTCAAGGCCAGCGTGTCGCTGATTTCCTGCTGGCGGGCGGCCGTGAGTTCGCCGGCCGCCTTCCATTCCTGGCCCAGCGCCGCCGCCATCGTGGCAAGCGTGCCGGTCCAGGCGGCCAGGCGTTCGTGATCCTTCGCGGCCAGCGCGGCGTGCAGGTCCGTGTGCGATTGCGCCAGGGTATGCAAGAGCGACGCCGAGTGCTGCTCGAACGCCGCGGCAGCGGTGGTCAGGGCCTGCTGGTTGTCCGCAGCCAGCTTTTCGCTGACCTGCTCCTGGCGGGACAACGCCGTGTTCCATTGATCGGACACGCGGGTGGCCGCCGTTTCCAGACGGGTCGACACGCTTTCAAGCAGCTGGGCCTGGGCCTCGGTCTGGGACGTGACGTCGCGCGCGGTGCGGGCAAGCGAATCCGTCCAGGCGGTCAGGCGCGCTTCGTCGCGCGAAGCCAGTGCGGCTTGGAGGTCGGCATGCGACTGGTCGAGCGTGCGCAACAGCGACGCCGCGTGCTGCTCGAAGGCGGCGGCGGCGGTGGTCAAGGCCTGCTGGTTGTCCGTGGCCAGCTTTTCGCTGGCCTGTTCCTGGCGAGCCAGCGCGGTATCCCAGCGTTCGGACACGCTGTCGGCAGCCGCGACCATGCGCGCCGACACGCCCTCCAGCAGGCTGGCTTGCGTGGCAGCCTGGGCGTTGATGTCGCGCACGGTCTGGGCCAGCGTATCGCTGATGGCTTGCTGGCGGTCGGCGGCTTGGGCGCCGGATTGCTGCCATTCCTGGCGCAGGGTGGCGCCCATGGCGCCCAGCGTCTCGGTCCATGCGGCCAGGCGCTGCTGGTCGCGGGACGCCAGCTCGGACTGCAGCAGGGAGTGCGATTGATTCAAGGTGCGCAGCAACGACGCGGAATGTTGCTCGAAGCTGGCGGCCGCCGCGGTCAGGGCTTGCAGGTTGTCGCCGGCCAGCTTTTCACTGACGCGCTCTTGCCGTGACAGCGCGGAGGTCCAGGCGTCGGACAGGTTGCCGGACGACGCTTCCAGGCGCGTCGAGACGCCGTCCAGCAGCGCGGACGAGCGTTGCTCAAAGGTCTCGGCGAAACGGTCCAGCGACGCGCGCAGGTCCTGGGCGAGCGCTTCGCTTGCGCGCTGCTGGCCGGCCAGGGCCTGGTTCCAGATATCGGCCACATTGGCGGTGGACGCCTGGAAACCCGAGGTCAGGCTGGCCAACTGCTGCTGCACGGCCTGCGTGACGGTGTCTTGCAGGCTGGCGGTCTCGCGCGACAGGCTGGCCATCGTGGCTTGCACCACGGGCTGCAGCGCCACGCCGGCGGAACGCGCGCTTTCGGCCACGCCTTCCTTCATGGACTGTTCCATCACGGACGCCAGGCGGGCATACGCCGCCTCGGCCTTGCCCTGGAATACGTCCTGGCTGGCAAGCTGCCGCTCGTTCATGGACTGGGTCTGCTTTTCCATGCTTTGCATCATGGTCTGCAGGCGGTCTACCAGCGTGGGCATTGCCTCGGCTTGCCGTTGCATCACTTCGGCTTGCCGTTGCAGCAGCTTGAAGGATTCTTCGCGCTGATAGCTCTGCGAGTAGACCCGCAGCGTGGTGGCGATCTTCGTATCCAGCAGTTGGGCGGCTTGCACGCGTTCGCGGCGGCATAGCGCAGCCAGCAAACCCAACATGGCGGACGTGGCCACGCCGGCGATCGACGTGCCGAACGCGAAGCCCAAGCCCTTGACCGGGGCGGCCAGCGACGCGCGGATGGCGCCCAGGTCGGTGGCGCTTTCCAGCGCCATGCCCGTGCCGCGCAGCGTCACGACCATGCCCAGGAACGTGCCGAGCATGCCCAGCAACACCAGCAGGCCGACAAGATAGGGCGTCAACGCCGGGCCGGGCAGGCCGACCCGTTCGCCTTCCACCCGCAGCCGCGCCGCGTTGCGCAGGCTGGGAGGCAACTGGTCCAGCCAGGAGGCCAGGCTGGCCGGAGCTTCCGTCAGGCCGGCGGCCGAGCGCGTCAGGCTGGAGGTGGCTTGCTGGTAACGCAGCAGCTCCAGCGCGCCTGCCAGATAGCAGACGCCGATCAGCAGCGTGACGGCCAGCGCCAGCGGATTGGTGCCCGCATAGCCCGCGCCGATCCAGCCCACGACGGCCATACCGGCCAGGAAAACGACGAAATTGATCAGATACTTGGACATAGTGTCCCGGTTAGCTGGCGCGAAGGGCGGCAAGCAGCCCTTCGACCGGTTGTAAACGAACATCCAATTCGGCTAGCAGGACGCTCCGCATATCCTTGCGGAACACGTCCAGCCATGCGCCGGGTGTTATCGACGCGGGCGCCGGCTCAGGCGCCGTGGCGCCTGCTGCCTCGGCGTCCGCGCCGTCTTCAGTTTGCGTATCGGCGCTGGCCTCACCCAATGCAGCCGCTTCGGCCAGACGCAGGCGGTCGAAATGCCCGCCGAGCAGCTTGGGGATCACGCCAAGCAGGGCGCGTTCCTTGGGCAGCAGCGCCCGGTCCATGATGGCATCCACTACCGCCAGACGCGTCATCTCGCCGTTCTTGGCCGCGACCATGCCGCGCAGACGGCTGCGCAGATTGCCCACGCTGGTTTCCATCGTGTGCTGCAACGACTGATACCGTTGCCGGAAATTCGAGTAATCCGCTTCGGCTTCCGCGACGGCCGCCGGCTTCTTCGCCGGCGCCTGCCCCGGAAGCGGCCGTTTGGCGGCGGTCGCCGCCGTGTCGCTGGCGATGGCATCCGCCAGCGTGGTCCGGACACGCATGCACTCGCGTTCCTCGGCGCTGCTGAACGTCCTTGCGCCGGGGGCAATCACCGGCGGGCTGGTGTTCAAGGCCGCGGATAGCGCGATCGCGTCCGTCCAGCCGAGCCACTGGCTCAGATGGTCGGAAAGCGATTGCCTGGATTCCGGAACGTCGACATCCGTCAGGCGAGTCAGCAAGCGAATGAGCGTCGGGCCGCTTAAACCTGTGCGCTGTGGGGCTTGCAACATACCACCAGAGTCAAAAAGGGGGGAGTTTACACGCTGGCGAGGGGGGAAAGGGGCCGCCGGAGAGGGCTTGCCGCGCAAAACGGGGACGCATTATGGCTGGGGTGCAACAGTGTGACGGCGCAGCCGGGTTGCGGGCCGGGGTGCCGACGGGTGGTAGATTAGTTTCCAGGCCCGGGCCTGCAGGAGAGATAGTGTGGCGGCACCTCCATGGATATTCTGATTTCGAGCGCGTCGCGCGCGCTGGCGGCGGGCGATCCGCTGGGCGCGCTGAACCGCGTGGCGCTGCGCGATGATGCGCCGGCGCTGGCGTTGCGCGGGATCGCGATGGCGCAGCTGGGCGACTTCGTTCGGGCCAAAACGCTGCTGCGCCGCGCGGCGAAGGCATTCGGCGCGACGGACGCCGTGGCGCGCGCCCGCTGCGTGGCGGCCGAGGCGGAGGTCGCCCTGGCATCGCGCGACCTGGCCTGGCCGGAAAAGTCGCTGGCTGCTGCCCGCGCGACGCTGCAGGCGCACGGCGACGCGGTCAATGCCGCGCATGCGGCGCAGCTCCAGGCGCGCCGGCAGTTGCTGACGGGCAGGCCCGAGGACGCCGGCCGGACCTTGGACGGCGTGCAGATCGCGAACCTGCCGGCGGCATCGCGGGCGATCCATGAATTGATCCGGGGCGGCATCGCGTTGCGCCGGGTCCAGGCGTCCGCCGCAAGCGCGGCATTCAGGCGCGCCGCCGACGCCGCCCGCCAAGCGGGCATCCCGGCCCTGCTGGCGGAAGTGGACCATGCGTGCCGGGCGTTGAGCGCGCCGGCCGCACGCCGGGTCGGGCAGGGCGGATCGCAGGACTTGACCTTGGGCGAGGTGGAAGCGCTGCTGGCGTCCCGCGTCCTGATTGTCGACGCCTGCCGCAACGCGTTGCGGCGCGAGGGCCAGACGGCGCCGCTGGCCAGCCGCCCCGTCTTGTTCACGCTGGCTCGGCTGCTGGCTGAGGCCTGGCCGCAGGACGTATCGCGGGAACTGCTGATCGCCCAAGCCTTTCGGACCGGTTTCCAGGACGACTCCCATCGGGTGCGGCTGCGCGTGGAGATCGGACGCTTGCGCGCGGCGATGCGTCCGTTGGCCGGCGTCAGCGCGACGAAGCACGGCTTTGTCCTGAAGCCGGCGGGTGCGTCCGAGGTGGTGGTGTTGGCCCGTCCCGTGGACGTGGCCGACCGGGATCAAGCTGCGGTGCTTGCCTGTTTGGCCGATGGGCAGACATGGTCCAGTTCAGCCTTGGCCCTGGCCTTGGGCGCCAGCCAGCGCACCATGCAGCGGGCGCTGGATGCGTTGGCCGCGGCCGGGCAGGCGCAGCCATTGGGGCACGGGCGCGCGCGCCGCTGGATGACGCCGCCGGTGCCGGGTTTCACGACAAGCTTGTTACTCCCGGCATTGCTGCCCGGTGAGTAGCATGACTTCTCCTACTGAACAGGATGCGATCATGAAACGAACCCAAGCCCAAATCCTCCGTGAATACGGCCCGTTCCCCGGCGTCGACAACGTGCACGGCGTCACGTTCGATGGCGAAAAGGTCTGGTTTGCCGCAGGAGAAAAACTCGTCTCGCTGGATCCCGCCACGGGCGATACGGCGCGCGCGCTGAACGTCGCCGCCAGCGCCGGCACCGCCTTCGACGGCAAGCACTTCTATCAGATCGCCGACGGCCGCATTCAAAAACTGGATCCCAAGAGCGGCCGCGTGCTGGCGACGATTCCCGCGCCCGGCGACGGCGGCGATTCCGGCATGGCCTGGGCCGAAGGCTCGCTGTGGGTCGGCCAGTATCAGCAGCGCAAGATCCATCAGGTGGATCCCGAGACCGGCCGCGTGCTGCGCACCATCGATTCCGACCGCTATGTCACCGGCGTCACGTGGGTGGACGGCCAGCTTTGGCACGGCACCTGGGAGAACGATGCCAGCGAGCTGCGGCGCCTGGAACCCGCAACCGGCGACGTGCTGGAAAGCGTCGAGATGCCCGCGGGTGTGGGCGTGTCGGGCCTGGAGTCGGATGGCGCGGACCGCTTCTTTTGCGGCGGGGGCAATAGCGGCAAGGTCAGGGCGGTACGTCGGCCCGGGTAGAATCGGACGTGGGGCTTGGCCCCTCGACTTCACTCCGGGAAACGCATGAAGCTTGCTTCGCTAGGTATTTTGGGAATGGCCGTGATCGGCTTTGCGGCGCACGCCGAGCCGCTCGCCGTTCCGACCCCGGAGCAGGCGCATGCCGCCGTGCTCACGTTGCTGGGCGATGATCTGCCCGGCATGAAGCAGTCGCAGCTGGCCATCGGCACCTGCCTGCCCGCGCCCAACCCGTCGCACAAAGGGCGGGTGTCTTGCACCACCATGCTGCTGATGCCGGCGGGCACCTCGGAGGCGCCGATGGACTTCTATCAGGACGGCGGCAAGTGGGTGGCCTCGCCGCCGACCAACCTGGAATTGCCGTTTCCCGATCCCAAGCTGGCGAACCAGCGCTGGGTGCCGGGCGCGGGCAAGCCGTAGAGGGCGGAAGCATCCTCATGCTTGCGCTGCCTCCGGCTCCGGCGCTGGCCCCATGGGTGCAGGGTTATTGGTTCATCCAGGACCTGGCCGGCGAACACGAAGGGCGCGCCATCCGCACCAGTCCGATCCCGCTGGCCGTGCTGTCCGTCAACATGGGCCGGCCGAACGCGGCCCAGGACGGGTCACTGGTGCCGCAAGCGTCCTGGTTGGGTTTGCAGTCGCGCGCCCGTGCCTGGCGCTCGTGGTCCGACACGTACTTTGTGATGGCCATGCTGACGGTGCCGGGCATCGTCCGTTTGTTTCCGCACGCGGGCGAGGGTAGCGCCGACCGCTTGCTGGACCTGGGCGCCCTCACCGGCGATGCGCAGGCGGCTTCGTTGCCGGCCGCTATCGACGCTGCCGCCGGGCCCCACGCGATCGCCGCGCGACTGGATCAATGGCTTCTCCGCAGGCTTGCGGCATCGCCCGCCGTGCCCGAGGCCTGGCGCGTGGCCGCCGCGCACGACGTGTTGCGGCAGGGCGGGCGTGTCGAACACGCCGCTGAAGCCGCGCAAACAGACCGCCGCCAATTGCATCGGTGGTTTTTCCGGCATCTGGGCGTCGGGCCGAAAGACCTGGCTGACCTGGAACGTCTGCACAACAGCTTGCGCGGCATGCAGACCGGGCTTGGCGATCCCGTGGCCGGCTATAGCGATCAGGCGCATCAGATCCGAAGCTGGCGGCGTCGCCTGGGGGTGACGCCGGGCGCTTATGCGCGTCAGGGCCGCAGCGCCTTGGCGGCCCGATTCGGCGCAGACGGGCAGGAGCCGGCGCCCAGGTTCTATCTTTGACGCCAGGCATTTAGGCGACCCGGCGCGCTTGTCCCATTTACGCTTGTCCCATTTATTCAATACGGCCGACTTGCCGCTACCTACCATCGGCGTTCCCCCTATTCGGAGAACCTGGAATGCCGCATTCTTCCCCCATTGCCTTGCGCGCGCTTGCCGTCGACTACTCGGATTCGGACACTGTCTTCGAGGGCTACGCCGTGGCGCCTTGTCACGCGTCGACGCCATTGCCGTGCATCGTGCTGGCACACGATTGGAGCGGGCTGACCACGCCCACGATGCGCTTGGCCGAGCGCTATGCGGGGCTGGGCTACGTCTGCGTGGCGATCGACGCTTACGGCAAGGGCGTGCGGGGTGATCCTTCAGGCGACAACACGGCGCTGATGGAACCCTTGATGCGCGACCGGGCGTTGTTGCGCCGACGGCTATTGGCCGGGTTCGAGGCGGCCCGCGCGTTGGCGGGCGTCGATCCGGCGCGGATGGCCGCCGTAGGGTACTGCTTTGGCGGATTGTGCGCGCTGGACCTGGCGCGCGCCGCGCCCGCGAACTTGCGGGCTTCCGTCAGCTTCCATGGCGTGCTGCAGGCGCCGGATGCGGCGCCATCGGCGCGCATCGATGCCAGCGTGCTGTTGCTGCATGGATGGGACGATCCGGTCGCGCCGCCTGCCGACGTGCTGGCGATCACCCGCGAATTGACCCGGGCCGGCGCAGACTGGCAACTGCACGCCTATGGTCACGCGCAGCACGCTTTCACGTTCAAGGACGCGGCATTCCCCGAACGCGGCATCGTCTACGACCGCAGCGCCGATGAGCGGTCGTGGGCGGCCATGCGCGCCCATCTTGCCGAAGCGTTCAGGCGGTGAGGGGGCGCAGCAGCACGTCCTCGTAGAACGCGCCGATGGGCAGCTGCAGGTCGCGGACCTGGATTTCCAGCACCCAGATGCCGTCGCCCGGGATGAAATCGGCGTTCGCCAGCCGGTGCTTGCCGTACAGTGCATGCGGGAAATCCGATACCCGGTGCCCCGCGATGTCGTGCACCAGCGCGCAGCCGTACTCATGGGCATAGACGTCGGCCAGGTCGTACAGCGCTTGCCCGGTCAGGCCGTCGAGCCACGCCAGGCGCGCGCGCCGGAAGACGTCGCGGGCCGCTTGGGCGCAGCGCCGCTGGTCGGCGTCGGCTCCGGTCAAGAAGGTGTCGCCATAATCGCCTTCGTAACCATCCCAGACCGGACCGATATCGACGACGAAGACATCGTTTTCGCCCAGCGTGCGGCGCCGGTCGGTGGGTTGCACGGCGGGCGATTGCGAGTCGGGCCCGAACCGGATGTAGGTGGGATGCCAATTGTGGGACGCGCCCATGCCTTGCAGATGCTGGTCGGCCAGGGCGATGGCGTCGCCGGTGGTGATGCCGGGCGTCATCAGCGCGGCGATCTCGCGCACGGCGTCCATCGACCGTTGGCGTGCCTGCAGGATGCCGTCCAGCGTGAAGCGTTCGCTGACGCGCTCCCAGGGATGGGGCGGCTGGCGCAGGGGCGCCATGACGGGGTCCGCGGCGCCGGAAGGCAGAAACGCTTCGGACTGGAAGCGTCCCGCCGGCAGCCCGGCCTCGCGCAGGCGCGTCTGCGCCCCGCGCACCATGGCGCCATTGCCGCAGGCGTAGACCATCGTGCGGGCCCAATCGTGGCCCGCTTCGGCCGCGACGTCCTGCACGTAGTGCACGCCGGTGCGGTCCGCGGAGGGTTCGCCCGACACGACCGGATGCCACCGGAAGACGCCGTCTTTGCCCTGCAGCGCGTTCAGCAGGCCGCTGGCGTAGCAATCCTCCGGCGTCCGGCCGCCCCAGTAGAGCGTCACGCTTTGCACGCTGCGGCTGTCGAGGGCGGCCATCAGGATGGGGAACACGCCGGCAAAGCCCGTGCCGGTGGCCAGCAGCACCAGATGGTCGATGCCGTCAGGGCGCGTGGCCGGCCACACGCAAGCGCCGTGCGGCCCGTCCAGCACCGCCGTGTCGCCCGGGGTCAGCGTGGGCAACAGCTGGTTGGTGAACCTGCCAGTGGGCGTGCGGCGGATGTGGAATGCCAGCCGTCGCGCGCCGGCGACCGTGGAGAGGTTCGCAATGGAAAAGCAGCGGTGGCTGCCATCGTCCAGCAGCCAGCGTACATGCTGCCCCGGCTGGTAATCGAAGGACACGTCGCCGGGCACTTCGATGATCAGTTCCGTCACGTCCGGCGTCAACGGCCGGCGCGAGACCACGCTTGCGCGTACGCGCTGCGGCGCCTGGGCCGGGGCGTTCCAGTGCGCAAAGCGCAGCGTCAGGTCGCTGGCCGCGCGGCATTGGCACATCAGCAGTTCATCATCGGCAGTCACGTAGGATCGCTCGGTCGGCGGCGCGATGCGCTCGTAGCGTCCCGCCAGTACCTGTGCCCGGCACGAGCCGCACTCGCCGCGCTGACAGGAGAACGGGACGGGCGTGCCGTCGGCCAGCGCGGCATCCAGGATAGAGGCCTGGCCGTCGGTGGCGAACGCGCCGGCGGGCAGGGTGATGGTGTAGGTCGAGGTCATGGCAGATTCCCGGTGACTGATGGCAGCGCGCATCCAGGGCACAATTTATCGATAGAATGGCTTATCCAATAGGGCCATATCTACAACAATGGGCAAGCCACTTTCAAGCCGCAAAAAGCTGGAATCCAGTCTGGACCTGCCGCAGGAGCCGCCCCGCGACAGCGAATCCAAGCAAACCTGGGTCTATCGGCAGATCCAGGAACGGATCCTGAAAGGCGCGCTGGCGTCCGGCGCCCGCCTGCCGTCCACGCGCAGCCTGTCGCAACGCTGGCATGTGTCGCGTTCGACGGTCGAGGCCGCTTACGATCAATTGCGCGGCGAAGGGTATACGACTGGCGCCGTCGGGTCAGGCACCTACGTATCGGCCGTCATCCCGGACAATTTCTTTCATCGGGGCCTGCCGGGCGCCGCCGGCCCGGACCCGAGGCCCGCACGGCCTGCGGGCCCCGCAGCCCTGCCGCCTGCGCCCGGCCTCGAACCGCTGTTCGCCGCCCGGACCGCCGATGCGTCGTTGTTCCCGATGGCAACCTGGCGCAAGGGCTTGATGGCCAGCGCGCAGCGCGTCACGCCCGGCCAGTTGGCCAACGAGGAGTCCCAAGGCTGGCTGCCGTTGCGCGAACAGATCGCGCACTATCTGGGCGCGGCTCGCGGCATCTCGTGCGATGCGGATCAGGTCGTCATCCTGACCGGCATCCGCGACGGGCTGGACCTGAGCGCCCGCATCCTGCTTTCCCGGCAGGACAAGGTGCTGGTGGAAGACCCGGGCTATCTGACCGCCATGCCGCTGTTCAGCCAGTTCACGCCCCGCGTCGTGCCGATCGCCATCGACGAACACGGCTTTTCGGTGGCGCGCGCCCGCCGGCAGCGCGGTGTGAAGCTGGTGCACGTCACGCCCGCCCACCAGTCGCCCACGGGCGTCACGATGCCGGTGTCGCGCCGCCTGGAACTGCTGGCATGGGCCGAACAGGCCGATTGCTGGATCATCGAAGACGACTACGACAGCGAATTCAACTACGACAGCGCACCGTTGGCGGCGCTGAAAAGCCTGGACACGGCGGATCGCGTCATCCATTGCGGCAGCTTCAACAAGACGATGTTCAACGCGCTGCGCATCGGCTATGCCGTGGTGCCCAAGCGCTGGGTCGCCGCGTTCTGCCGGGCGCGCCACACGACCGGCAGGTCCAACAGCATGATCGAGCAGATGACGCTGGCGGGATTTCTTGCCGACGGCAGCTTCGCGCGCCATGTCCGCAAGGCCCGGGCGGTGTACGCCCAACGGCGCGATCTGGTGTTGAGGTTGCTGGCGCAAGCCGTGGGCAGCGACGCGCTGCGGACCAGCGGCGAACATGCCGGATTCCACCTGCTGTGGTGGCTGCCCGACGGTATCGATGCGGCGGCGTTGGGGGATCAGGCCCGGGCGAGGGGCCTGGCGTTGCAGCCCGTCTCGGACTATTGCCGACGCGCGGCCTTGCCGGCGGGACTGGTGATCGGCTACAGCGGGCTGGACGAGCGGGAGCTCGCCCGGCAAGGCGCATTGCTGGGCCCCTTGTTGCGCGGCGCGGCGCGCCCTTAGACGAATCGCCTAATCCGCTGGTCTAGGGTAATTCCTGACAACAAGCTGATTGTCAGGTGTTAGTCAGGAAGGTTTAATCAGCACAAAGTTGCAAAGCGGTCGCAGTCCCGGCACCGGGAAGCTCGCAGCAGGCGTTTCTCTCGTGTCCAAGCAGGTGTAGTCACTACAAGCTGGTCCGTGTAGTCCACCAAGGAGACAACAAGCCATGCAACAACCCACGAAACCCCGCCGCAAGTTCATTTCCGGCGCTGCCGTCGCGGGCGCCGCCGCACTGGGATTCCCCGCCGTCGCCCGGGCGCAGAACGCGCCCATTTCCTTAAGGTTCCAAAGTACCTGGCCCGCCACGGACATCTTCCACGAGTTCGCGCGCGACTATGCGCAGAAGGTCAACGACATGGCCGGCGGCCAGTTGAAGATCGAGGTGCTGCCTGCCGGGGCGGTCGTGAAGGCGTTCGACCTGCTGGACGCGGTATCGGCAGGCACGCTGGACGGCGGCCATGGGGTCGTGGCCTATTGGTACGGGAAGAATACGGCCGTGGCGCTGTGGGGGTCCGGGCCGTCTTTCGGCATGGACGCCAACATGCTGCTGGCCTGGCACGAGTACGGCGGCGGCAAGGAATTGCTGGTGGAAATCCAGAAGGCGATGGGCGTGAACGTGGTGTCGCTGATGTACGGGCCGATGCCAACCCAGCCGTTCGGCTGGTTCAAGCGGCCGGTGACCAAGGTCGAGGACGTGAAGGGCGTGAAGTTCCGCACGGTGGGGCTGGCCATCGACATGTACACGGCAATGGGCGCGGCGGTGAACGCCTTGCCGGGCGGCGAGATCGTGCCGGCGCTGGACCGCGGCCTGCTGGACGGGGCCGAGTTCAACAACGCGTCGTCGGACCTGGCGCTGGGCTTTCAGGACGTCTCCAAGATCTGCATGCTGCAAAGCTTCCATCAAAGCGCCGAGCAGTTCGAAGTGCTGTTCAACAAGGGCAAGTACGATTCCCTGCCGCCGCACCTGAAGCACGTCTTGAGCAATGCCGCCCAGGCCTGCAGCGCGGACATGTCCTGGAAGGCGGCCAACCGCTATTCGCAGGACTACATCAAGCTGCAGAAGGACCACAACGTCAAGTTCTACAAGACGCCGGACGCGATCCTGCAGGCGCAGCTGAAGATCTGGGACGAGATGATCGCCAAGCGGTCGGCCGAGAACCCCTTGTTCAAGAAGGTGCTGGACTCGCAGCGGGTATTCGCCGAGCGGGTGGGGCGTTGGCACGGGGACGTGTCGGTGAACTACCGCATGGCCTACAAC
The DNA here is from genome assembly GCF_057314935.1 of Achromobacter sp. NCBI lineage: Bacteria > Pseudomonadati > Pseudomonadota > Betaproteobacteria > Burkholderiales > Alcaligenaceae > Achromobacter > Achromobacter sp. The sequence continues at coordinate 23,279 of NZ_DBHKZA010000017.1, read as the reverse complement.
CACTACTTCTCGCGCAGCACCAAGCCAGCCTGACGCAGGCCTGCCTTGCCGCCTGCTTGCCGCCCCGTGGGGCCAGGCGGGCGGCGCGTGCGCGCAAGGGCGCCACGCGTCTCGTCCTGGATGTCCGATGATCCGACTCATACGCTTGATTGACCGCATCTCCACCTTCGTCGGGCAGACGTTCGCCTGGTTGATCGTCGTGCTGGCCTTGCACGTGTGCTGGGAGGTGGCGGCGCGCTATCTGCTGAACCGGCCCAGCGCCTGGGCGTTCGACATGCAGATGATGTATTACGGCATCCTCTTCATGATGGCGGGCGCCTACACGCTGGCCAAGAGCGGGCATGTGCGCGGCGACATCCTGTACGGTTTCCTGCCGCCCCGGGTACAGGCCGGGCTGGACCTGATTCTCTTCATCCTGTTCTTCTTCCCGGGGGTGATCGCACTGGTGTGGGCCGGCTGGTATTACGCCGGCTACTCCATCGCCATCGGCGAGCACTCTTCGCTGATGGCCGACGGGCCGCCCATCTATCCCTTCAAGGCCTTCATTCCGGTGGCGGGCGCCGTGTTGCTGCTGCAGGGCGTGGCCGAGGTGCTGCGTTGCGTGCTGTGCCTGCGGCGCGGCGCCTGGCCGTCGCGTGAAGAGGACGTCGAGGAAGTGGACGTGGACAAGCTCAAGAAGATGGTGCACGTGAAGGACGAAGACATCGCCCAACTGGACCGCTATGTGACCACGCCCAAGGAGCCTCGCTGATGAAAATCCACAAGGCGTTGTGGTTCGGGCTGTCCTGCATCGGGATCGTGCTGTTGATGATCGCGTTCCTGACCCCGTGGGGCGAGCTCACAACGGGGCACATCGGCCTCCTGATGCTGGCGCTGATCGTGGTGGCGATCATGCTGGGGTTTCCCACGGCGTTCACGCTGATGGGCATGGGCGTCCTGTTCACCTTCCTGGCGTACTACATGCAGAGCGCGGACGCGGGACGCTCCATCGGGCAGACGCTGGACCTGATGGTGCAGCGCACATACGCCACGATGACCAATGATTCCCTGATCTCGATCCCGCTGTTCGTGTTCATGGGCTATCTGGTCGAACGGGCCAACCTGATCGAAAAGCTGTTCCGGTCCATGCACCTGGCGCTGGCGCGCCTGCCTGGCGCGCTGGCGGTGGCCACGCTGGCCACCTGCGCGATCTTCGCCACGGCGACCGGCATCGTCGGGGCGGTAGTGACGCTGATGGGGTTGCTGGCGATGCCCGCGATGCTGAAGGCGGGCTACAGCGTGCGGCTGACGGCCGGCGCCATCACGGCGGGCGGTTGCCTGGGCATCCTGCTGCCGCCGTCGGTGATGCTGATCGTGTACGGCGCGACGACCGGGGTGTCGGTGGTGCAGCTGTACGCGGGCGCCTTGTTTCCCGGCATCATGCTGGCGGTGTTGTACATGGTGTATGTGATCATCGTGGCCAAACTGCGCCCCGACATGGCGCCGCCGCTGCCGGTCAACGAGCGCGGCGTGCCGCTGTCGCCCGAGGCCCGGTCGCTGGCCGCCACGGGATACACGCACGCCGTCTCGGGCATGGTGGCCGCCCTGTTCAAGGGCCGCCGCAACCGCGACGTGCCGTTCAGCTTCCTGCTGCGCAACATGGCGACGGCGTTGGCGCCGCTGGCCTTGACGCTGCTGCTGGTGGCGGTGGTGCACCATGGAGTGACGCGGCCGGAGGTCGTGTATGACATCCCGGCGGAACTGCAACTGGGTTCGGGCGGCTTCGATTCCGGCTCCGGCCTGAGCGAGCCCGACGCGGGCGGCCTGGCGGAACCGCCGTCGGGCGAACTGGCCGAGCCGCCCGGGTCGGGCGTGGGGGCCGTCGGCTTGGCCGAGCCGCCGGGCACGCCTGCCGCGTCGACCGCGTCGGCCGCGTCGCAGGCCGGCGCTGCGGAGCCGGCCGCGCCCGCCGGGGCGGCGGCGGAGTCCGTCCCGACACCCAAGGAGTTCTGGATCTTCGTCGCCGTGTGCGCCGCGTTGCTGGCGGTGTTCTACGCCGCGCTGACCTGGGCGCGGCTGGAAATCTTCAAGATGCTGATGTCGTCGTTCTTCCCGCTGGCGGTCATGATCGCCGCGGTGCTGGGGTCGATCGCCTTCGGCCTGGCCACGCCCAGCGAGGCCGCGGCCATGGGAGCGATGGGCGGCGCCTTGCTGGCGCTCGCGTATCGGCGGCTGAACCTGCCGGTGCTGCGCGAATCCGTTTTCCTGACCGCCAAGACCAGCGCGATGGTGTGCTGGCTGTTCGTGGGCTCGTCGATCTTTTCCGCCGCGTTCGCGTTGCTGGGCGGCCAGCGCATCATCGAGGACTGGGTGCTGTCGCTGGGCCTGACGCCCATCCAGTTCCTGCTGCTGGCGCAGGTCATCATCTTCCTCTTGGGCTGGCCGCTGGAATGGACCGAGATCATCGTGATCTTCATGCCCATCTTCGTGCCGCTTCTGAACGCCTTCGGCATCGACCCGCTGTTCTTCGGCCTGCTGGTGGCGCTGAACCTGCAGACCGCGTTCCTGTCGCCGCCCGTGGCCATGTCTGCGTTCTACCTGAAGGGCGTGTCGCCGCCGCATGTGACGCTGAACCAGATTTTCCTGGGCATGATGCCGTTCATGGGCATCCAGGTGGTGGCGATTTTCCTGCTGTACATGTTCCCGGCGATCGGGATGTGGCTGCCGACGGTGCTGTACCGGTAGGGGAGTATGCTGTCGTCAGCACGATCCTGGACGCACTACGGGAAGCTGACACATGACCTCTACACCCTCTTCATCGCAACAGGCGCGGCCATTGGAGATCGGTGACATCACCGTCATCGACAACTCCAAACTGAAGAAGGCCGTGACGGCCGCGGCGCTTGGCAACGCCATGGAATGGTTCGATTTTGGCGTGTATGGCTTCGTCGCCTTCGCCTTGGGCAAAGTCTTCTTCCCGGACGCGTCGCCCGCCGTCCAGACGATCGCCGCGCTGGGCACCTTTTCGGTGCCATTCCTGGTCCGCCCGCTGGGCGGCGTGTTCTTCGGTGTGATGGGCGACCGGTTCGGCCGGCAGAAAGTCCTTTCGCTGACCATCATCATCATGGCGATCAGCACCTTTTGCATCGGGCTGATCCCCTCCTACGCATCCATCGGCATCTGGGCGCCGATCCTGCTGCTGCTGTGCAAGCTGGCGCAGGGCTTCTCGGTGGGGGGCGAGTACACCGGGGCGGCGATCTTCGTGGCCGAGTACGCGCCCGACCGGCAGCGCGGCTTCCTGGGCAGCTGGCTGGATTTCGGATCGATCGCGGGGTTCGTGCTGGGCGCCGGGCTGGTCGTGCTGCTGCAGACGATCCTGCTTGAGCAGACCTTCCTGGACTGGGGCTGGCGCCTGCCGTTCTTCCTGGCGGGGCCGCTGGGTTTGCTGGGCCTGTATCTGCGCCACGCCGCCGAAGAGACGCCCGCGTTCACGCAACAGCTTGAAAAGATGGAGAAAGAGGACCGGGACGCCGTGCAGGAGCGGCCCACGGTGTCGTTCCGCGAGATCTTCTCCAAGTACCGCAAGGCGCTGCTGATCTGCATCGGCATGGTCCTGGTGACGAACATCACCTACTACATGCTGCTGACCTTCATGCCTACCTACCTGACGAGCAGTCTCGGGTATTCCGAAGAGCATGGGGTGCTGATCATCATCGTGGTCATGATCGGCATGCTGTTCGTGCAGCCGGTCGTCGGCTTCGCCAGCGACAAGGTGGGGCGCAAGCCCTTCCTGCTGGCGGGCAGCCTGGGCCTGCTGGTGCTGGCGGTGCCGGCCTTCAAATTCGTGGGCAGCGACAATACCGGCCTGATCTTCCTGGGGCTGCTGTTCATCGCGGTGCTGCTCAATTGCCTGACGGGCGTCATGGCCTCGACCCTGCCGGCGCTCTTTCCGACGCGGATCCGCTACAGTGCGCTGGCCAGTTCATTCAACATCGCCATCATCATCGCCGGCCTGACGCCCACGCTTGCCGCGTGGCTGGTCGAGGAAACCGGCAATCTGATGATGCCCGCCTACTACCTGATCGTCGCGGCCACCATCGGGTTGATCACTTCGTTCTTCCTGCCCGAAACGGCAAACCGGCCGCTGCGGGGCGACACGCCGAATGCGTCGAGCAAGCGTGAAGCCAAGGTGCTGCTGCAAGAGGCGTACGAGACCATCGAACAAAGCGTGCAGGACGTCGAGTCCGAGATCGCGGAGCTGGAAGAAAAACTGGAGGCCCTGCGGCAGCGACGCCAACGGCTTGCGGACCGTCATCCCTCCCTGGAATAATCGGCCGGCCCCGGGTTTCGGGGCCATGCCTATCCCGCAACCTGTCATAGAGACGACCGATGATCGCCAACATCCAGAACAAACCGAAATGGCTGTTTTCGCAATTGGGGCAGTTGGTCATCGGCGTGGGCCTGTTGGCGCTGGTCTTCAATTACGCCTATCGGTTCACGGTGGACCGGAACATCAATTCGACGGTCTTCCACGTGTCGACGGTGGTGCTGGGGCTGATCGCCTTTCTGATCATCCGCCGGGACTATGTCTTCGTGAACCGTTATGCCTTCAACGACAACGAGATCTCGGTCCACACCCTGCTGGGCGTCAAGAAAAGCTATGCCACGTCCGAGTACGAGTTCGTGCCGTCGCTGCATAAGGCCGTGAACTTGCCCGAGCAGCGCGCCGCGTTGTCGTTCTACGTGCGTAACGCCAAGACCAAGAAGAATGTCCGGAATTATTCCTGGACCGGCTTCGCGCCGGAGGATTTCCAGGCCGTTTCCCGGATGTACGGCTATCGCGGCGAGACGGACTTCAGCCAGAAGGATTTCGGCAAGCGTTGAGCCTGCCCGCCGTCTTGGCTATTCGGTGACCAGATACGCCTGGCCGCCGGGCGCCAGGTAGGGTGTCAGATCCTTGAAGGGCACCGTCGCGTGCGTGCCCAGGCAGACGCCCATCGCATGGCCGATGCCGGAAATCGACAGGGTCAGCACGCCCGGCGATTCCGTGCCCAAGGCCAGATAGCTGGGCCACAGGTCAGAGCAGCTGTCCAATGAATCGTCTTGCGCGTCGCCCTTGGTGTTGGCCCTGGCGGCGGCCAGCGGCGCGCGCGCTTTTTCCATCAACGCCAGCAGCGCGGGGCTCTCCTTGCGCCAGCCGCTTTCACCCGGAACGTAGGCGTCGAGCACGCGGTTCCAGTCCAGGTATTCGCCGCGCAGCAGATCGAAGGTGTAGGGCTCGAAATGGTTGTCGGGGTGCGCGCCGCCGCAGTACAGGCTGCCGGATTCGGTCACCGTCATCAGCGCCCTGGACAGCCATTGCACGGTGATGGCTTCGTCGTCGTAGCTGCCCAGCGTGCCGGCGGCCGGGTTGCCGTCGGTGTAGGCCGATGCCATGCAGGCCAGCGCCGCCAGGTTCATTTGCCAGTGCCGCTGTTCCAGCAGGGCGTTGACGCGTTTGGCGACTTGCGGGTCCGGGTGCCGGCTGAGCCGCGGATAACTGAATTGCGTGCGGGGGTCGCGCCACATGCGATAGGCCACCGGGCCGTTGCCGCTGTCCTGCCCGACGGGCACGGCATGGCCGGCGAGCTTCAAGGTTTCATAGGGGGCGGTCTGGGCATTGATGCCGACGTTGACGTCGATGCCGCTGCCCACGCCGCCGCTGATCGCATTGGTGACGGCCTGCACGCTGCCTGGCGCCGACGCCTCGGGGTCGTATTCGGCCACGCGGCGCAAGGTGAAGCTGCGCTGCTTGCCGGTGCGGGCGTCGGTCCATTGACCCTGGTAGCCGTCGGCGTCGCGCTTGCCTTGCCAGGTGGCCGCGGCAATCGTCGCCAGCTCGTCCGTTTCAGGATCCTTGCCGGCATCCACAAGCGCCTGGAAGGTCATCGGCTCGACCAGCGCCTGCGCCGTGCCCTTCAAGGGAATGTCGACGCCATGCTTGGGATAGAAGTAGCGGCCGGTCAGCACGCCGTTTTCCGCCGGCCGGCTATCCAGTTCCATCACCACGTCGCCCGCGCCTTGCAGCGTGCCCGTGTACACCGTGCGCGGGGCCGCGTGGGCCAGGTTGCCGGCTTGTGCCAGAAGGGCCAGCGCGACTGCGCCTAGCGTGCAACGGGGCAGACGGAAGGGGATCATGGGGGATCAGTGTTCGGATTGGCCCGATGCGGCCGACAGGCTCACTTGCCCGAACGTCATCCACACATAGGCGGTTTCGGATGCTTGTGCCCGATAGGTGCCGGTGGCCTCACCCAGGCGCATGGCAACGGCCGTGAACTCCCAGGCCAGCGCGTCGTCGCACGGGACCTTGCGGTGGGTGTAGGCGGGAAGGCCGTGCGCGCGTCCGAAGGCCAGCGCCAGCTGCGCGTGTTCGGACAGTTCGGCAGGCACGGACGGGTGGTCCCAGCCCCACAGGAAGCTGCCGTCGGCGCTGTTGGACGTGCCGACGATCTGCACGGGCGCCGTCGCGGTGATGCCGCCGGGCATTTGGAAGACGATGCTGGCGCTGTCCATGTCCACCGACCATTGCTCGGCCTCGTCCAGGTGCCAGGTGGCGCAATGGGCGCTGGTAGCGGCCTGCATCCCCTCCAGGCTCTGGGCGATGAAGGCTTGGACGTCGAAGGGCTGCGCGGTGTGGGACATGCTGAGGGGTTCCGTGAATGGGAAGTCGGAATGATAGGGCAGATCAGGCGGCCGGACGCGGCAAGGCGTAAACCGCGGTGCGGCGATCGTAGTGCCGCTCGTAGGCGCTGAAGGCGAAGCCCAGCTTCTCCAAGACGCGCACGGAAGCGTGGTTGTCGGGCCAGACCACGGCCACCAGTTCGGGGACGTCCAGCGCGCGCCAAGCGTAGTCGCACAGCTGCTGGCCCGCCAGCGTGGCGTACCCCTGGCCCCAGGCGGCACGGCACAGGCGGTAGGCCAGTTGCAGGCGACCGCCTTCCGCAAGGGGGACCAGGCTGATCCAGCCGACGGCGGCGCCGTCGACCAGTACGGTCCAATGGCCGATGTCGGAAGTCGGTTCGCGCAGCCATGCCAGCAATTCCTGGCGCCGCGCGTCGGTCGCGGGCTTGACGCCGGTGCTGTGCCGCATGACCGCGGGGTCGGCCTCCATCGCCAGGATCATGGGCACGTCGTCCGTTTGCACACGGCGAAGGGTCACGCTGGGGCGGGGGGCGGGCAGGGGAGCTAAGGGGGAGTCCGGGAGCATGCACGATGATACCGGCACGCGCGGAGCTGGTTTGCGCTTAGATGATTAGGTGCCTTACTATTTGCTCCGTTGAATCGAAGAACAGGAAACCGCCCATGCCCGACGCTGCGCGCACGCCGCCCATGCTCGAACCCAAACACCATGCGTTGCTGGACGTCGCGAAGCGCCGCGGGTTGGCGTCGGCCGGCGACATCGGGCTGTGCTTTCAGTTGCTGTCGCTGGCCAACGCCATCGACCGCGACTGCGCGGCACGGCTGGCGCCGCAGCAGTTGTCGGAAGGCAAGTTCGTGCTGCTGTTCCTGTTGCACGAGCAGGCGGCCGGCTTGTCCGCGCACCAGCTGGCGGACGGGGCGGGCGTGACGCGCGCGACCATCACCGGCCTCGTCGATGGACTGGCGCGCGACGGCTTCGTGCTGCGCGAACCCGGGCGAGAGGACCGCCGCCGGGTCATGGTGACGCTGACGGCCAAGGGCAAGTCGGTGGCGGCGAAGCTGTTCAAGGAACACACGGACTGGATCGGTTCCCTGTTCGGGGGCTTGGCCCCGTCGGATAAGGCCCGTTTGAGCGACCTGCTGGCGCGCATCTGGCATGGCACCGACACCGGCCGCTCGGCGTTGCTCAGGGGGCCGCAATGACCCGGACCGCAGCACCTGCCAAAAAGGCCACGGGCCGCGGCGTCAAGGACATCAGCGCGGCCCGCCTGGCGCAGTTGAACGCGGGCGCGCCCGCCACGACGTTGACCGAATGCCTGGCGGTGGATTTCGCGGCATTGATGCAGGCGGTTGCGCCGCAAGTGGGCGCGACAGCCATTGCGCAAATGCGCGCGCAAGCCGCGACCGGCATTTCCAAGCGCATGGCGGTAGCCGGACGCATCCTGGGCGACCACTTCGGTCCGCAGGCCGATGTGCAATTCAGGTCGCACGAATCCGACACCGTGCGCGGCTGGGCCTGCTTCCTGGTCGGCGCGTTGCCGGGCGTGTCGCTGCAAGCCCGCCTGGACCGTATCCGTCCGTTGGCGGACGACGCCCATTTCGGGGTGCGCGAGTGGGCGTGGTTGGCCGTGCGCCCGCGCTTGGCCGACGACCTGGCGGCGTCGGTACAGGCGCTTCGGCCCTGGACCCTGGACCCGTCCGAGCGCGTGCGCCGTTTCGCCAGTGAATCGCTGCGGCCGCGAGGGGTCTGGTGCGCCCACATCGCGGCGTTGAAGTCGGACCCGGCCATCGCGCTGCCGCTGTTGGAGCCCCTACGCGCCGACCCGGCGGCCTATGTGCAGGATTCGGTGGCGAACTGGCTGAACGACGCCAGCAAGGACCAGCCGGCCTGGGTGCGCGCCGTGTGCGCGCGGTGGCTGGCCGGTCAGCCCGCCGCCGCGACCGAGCGCATCTGCAAGCGCGCACTGCGTTCGGTCGGGGCGTAACCGCATCGATTTCAGAGCTGGCTCATCCCGCCGTCCACGATGATCTCGGTGCCCACGATGAAGGCGGACTCCGGCGCGGCCAGGTGCAGCACGGTGGAGGCCAGCTCCTGGGGCGTGCCGAACCGGCCCAGCGGAATCTGCGCCTGGATGCCCGCCGCGGTCTTTTCCAGCGCCTCGGCGTCCAGGCCGAGCTTGCCGTAGATGGGCGTGGAGATCGGGCCCGGGCTGACCACATTCACGCGGATGCCACGCGGCAGCAGTTCGGCCGACAAGGTCTTGGCCAAGGAAATCAGCGCGGCCTTGCTGGCGGCGTAGATGGAAGAGGCCGGCATGCCGATGTGGGCGTTGATCGATCCATTCAGCACGATGGAGGCGCCCGGGTTCAACAGCGGGTCCAAGGCCTGAAGCTGGAAGAACACGCCTTTGATGTTGGTATTGAAGGTCTGGTCCCAAAGGTCTTCGGTGGCCTCGGCCAGCGTGGCGAATTTGGCGATGCCGGCGTTCACGAACACCGCGTCCAGCCGGATGCCGGCCGTTTGCAATGCGTCGGCCAGGGCGGCAGCCGCGCCAGGCGCGCCGGCGGTGTTCTGGATGGCCACGGCACGCGCGCCCAGCGCGGCGCGGGTGGTCTCCAGGGCGGCGGCGTCGCGCCCGGTGACGATGACGCGGGCGCCCTCCGCCGCGAAAGCTTGTGCGGCCGCCAGGCCGATGCCGCTGGTGCCGCCGGTGACCAGGACGGTCTTCTGTTCAAAACGGTTCATGGTGAGCTCCTTGGGAGTCGTTCGATAAGGTGTAGCCATAGTGCGCCAGGTCAGGCGCTTTGTCGTACGATCTTCCGGACGAACACGTTCGAAGGAATCGCACATGTTGACGGTGAATGAACTGGCACTGCTGGAAGCCATCCGGGACAGCGGCAGCCTGTCGCGGGCGGCGGTGAAACTGGGGCGCGCGCCGTCTTCGGTATCGCACGCGGCCCGGCAACTGGAAGAACGGTTCGATGCGCTGCTGTTCGACCGCCGCCGCTACCGGCTGCAATTGACGCCGGCCGGCCAGTTGCTGGCGGACGAGGCGGCCCGGCTGATGCTGGACGTCTCGCGCCTGACGCAGCGCGTCAAGCAGGTGGCCAGCGGCTGGGAGGACCGGCTGCACATCGTCAGCGACGAGATCCTGGAATTCGAACTGATGTCGCCTTTGATCCAGGCGTTCGACCGCCTGGATTCCGGCGTGACGCTGCGGTTTACGCATGAAGTCCTGGGCGGCACGTGGGAAGCGCTGCGCGAAGGCCGCGCCGACCTGATCGTGGGGGCGACGAACGAACCCCAGTCTATGCCGAATCTGCAGTGGGCGGCACTGGGTGAAATGGAGTGGCTGTTTGCCGTATCGCGCCGCCATCCGCTCGCCAAGGCCAAAGCGCCCTTGCGCCAGGACCAGATCCAGCAGCATCGGGCCGTGGTGGTGGCGGATACGGCGCGCGGCGCGTCGGCGCGCGGCTATGGACGGGTGGGCGGCCAGGCGGTGCTGGCGGTGCCCAGCATGCGCGCCAAGATCCTGGCGCAGCGCGACGGCCTGGGCGTAGGCTGGGTGCCGCGCCATCGCGTGGCCTCCTTGCTGGAACGCGGTGACCTCGTGGAAAAAGCCACCGAAACGCCGCGCGAGCCCAACCTGCTGTATCTGGCGTGGCGCGGCGGCCATGAGGGCAGGGCGCTGCAATGGTGGCTGGAGGCGTTGCGCCAACCCAAGTTGGCCCAGGCCCTGATGCGCGGGATCGACGCTTTTCGTTGAGGGGCCTCCTGGTCCGTCGCCGATCGGGGATGGCCGGTGGGCCGGCGTCACGTACCGCTGGTAGCGCCTTCGGCGGCCAGGGCCGCCTGTACGCCGGGCCGCTGCGCGATGCGGGCCATATAGGCCGCAAGGGCGGGCCAGCGTGCCAGGTCGATGTCGAAGAACACCGCCCAGCGCAGCACCGTATACATATAGGCGTCAGCCACGCCGTAGCGGTCTTCGACCAAATAGCGCCGCGCGTCCAACTCGCGCGCCGTGTAGTCCAGGCGCTTTTCCAGCCGGTCCTGCCACCATCGGCGTGCCGCAGCCGGCAGGTCGCGGTTGAACAGCGGACCGAAACCGCCATGGATTTCGGTGCTGATGAAGTTCAGCCATTCCTGCAAACGGCTGCGCGCCCAACTGCCATTGGGCGGGGCCAGGCCGGCTTCAGGCTTGAGGTCGGCCAGATACTGGACGATGGCCGGTCCTTCGGTCAGCACCTGTCCGTCGCCGCGTTCAAGGGCCGCGACATACCCCTTGGGATTGATCTTCAGGAAGTCGCCGCCATCGGCGGTGCGTTTCGTCTTGTTGTCCACGCGCACCAGCGTGAAGGGCAGGTCAAGTTCGCGCAGCACGATGTGCGGCGACAGCGAACACGTGTCGGGTGCGTAATACAGCTTCATCGGTCAGTCCTGGAGTCAACAAGACGCCCAGCTTGAGGCCATGCCAGGTATGCGTAAAATTACTTTTCCATAAATGTGAAATAAGTAAAGCTAATGCCATGATGAACCTGATGCATTGGCGGCTGGTGCTGGCGGTGGTGGACGCCGGCAACATCACGCACGCCGCGGCCCAGGTGGGCATGACCCAGTCCGGCGCCAGCCAGGCGATCGCGCAGTTGGAAGACACGCTGGGCGCGCCGCTCTTTACGCGTGAACGCCGGCAGACCGTCCCGACCGCGCTGGGGCTGCGCGTGGCGGATGAAGCCCGCGCCATGCTGGGCGCGCTGCATCGCATCCAGGCGCTATCGCGCGAGGCGAGCGGCGCCGAAGGCGGCACGCTGCGGCTGGCCAGTTTCCCGATGGTGTTCTCGACCGTGCTGCCGCCGGTGCTGCGGCGTTTCCGGCAGCTGCACCCGGCCATCGAGGTGGTGTCGCTGGAGGCGACCGACGACGAAGTCGAAACCCTGCTGGCTGCCGGCACCGTGGACGTGGGCGTCGTGCTGAATGCCGCGCCGGGCAGGCCGGTATGCCCGCTGGGGCAAGACGAATGGATGGCCGTGCTGCCTGCCGCCCATCGGCTGGCGCGCGCGGGCAGCGCCATCGACTTGGCAGCGCTGGTGGCCCAGCCCTTCGTGCTGGCCACGGGCGGCTGCAGCGTGCATGCGCAAAGCCTGGCGGCGGATGCCGGCCTGGCCATTGCGGACGTGCGCGCCTCGGTGCGGGACTGGAGCAGCGCGTTCGCGCTTGTCCGTGAAGGCCTGGGCGTGACATTGGTGCCCGCGCTGACCTTGCCTGAGAACCGCCGCGGCCTGCGGGTGTTGCGGCTGGCGTCGCCGCTGTACCGGTCATTCGGCCTGGCGGCCTCGGCGCAGGCGGTCGGCAGCCCGTCGGTCCGGGCGCTGTTCAGCATGTTGCAGCGGGATGACAAGGCGGGGTAGCCAGGGCAGGCGGACGTGGCGCGCTTGTCATGGCGCGGACACGGCGCTGTCATACGCTGTCGCGCTTTCTAGCAGACATCGACGGGAAGCCACCATGCAGATACGCACCGCCACTTCCGAGGACAGCGCCGCCATCGCGGCATTGTTGACGCAATTGGATTACCCCGGCACCGCGCCTTTCATGCCGCAGAAGATCGCGCAACTGACCGTTCACCCCGATGCGCGGCTGCTGGTCGCCGAAGACGAGGCCGGCCAGTTGCTGGGCTTCATCGGATTGCATTTCATGGTCCAGCTGGCGCTGCCCGGCGATTTCTGCCGCATCACGTATTTCTGCGTCAGCGATCAGGCGCGTAGCGCAGGCGTGGGGCGGCGGCTGGAAGCGGCGGCCGAGGACGAAGCGCGCGCACGCGGCTGCGACCGCATCGAAGTGCATTGCCACGAACGCAGGACGGATGCGCACCGGTTCTACTACCGGCAGGGGTATGAAGAGTCACCGAAGTATTTGATGAAGCGGGTGTCGTAATCCGTAAAATCCGTCCTAAGGCATCCAACGCGGCATCCGTCGCGCACAACAGTCCAAAGGACGGGAATGGAAGAGACAACGCAAGACACGCCCCTTGACTGGGCGTCGCTGGTCGACGACCTGAACAAGCTGCTGCGGTTGAAGACCACGGTCATCGGCATGAAGCTGTTCGAGGACGAGGCTGCCATGGCGGCGGTGAAGGGCTTGCGGCGCCCGCAGGCCACGCATACGACCGACCAGATCGTCGGGATGGCGGCGCGGCTGGGTTGGACGGTGGGCATTACGGGCGACGACCTGGTGGGGTCGCAATGCCGCGCGGTGGTGGGCCTGGGACCGCAGGACGAAGCCTGGAAAAGCGGCAAGGACTACGTGGGCGTATGGCATGCGACAGACGCCGATGCGCGGGCGCGCCAGGAGGCCTTGTCCTGTGTGCCGGCGGGCAAGTACCGGGGGCTGGTGGTGTCGCCCTTGGCCTCGGGCCGGCTGGACCCGCCCGACATCTGCCTGGTGTACGCCACCCCGGGTCAAATGATCATTCTGATCAATGGCTTGCAGTGGAAGAACTATCGGCGGTTCGATTGGAGCGTGGTCGGCGAGACGGCCTGTGCGGACTCATGGGGCCGGGCGCTGGCCACGGGCGAACCCAGCTTGTCCTTGCCCTGTTTCGCCGAACGCCGCTATGGCGGCGTGCCCGACGAAGAAATGCTGATGGCGCTGCCGCCGCGTTATCTGCCGGTGGCGATCGCCGGTATGAAGGCGTTGGCAGCCAATGGGTTGCGATATCCGATCGCGCCTTACGGTATCCAGAACGACGTGCGCGCGGGCATGGGCGTGAGCTATGCGCAATCGCCCAAGAAGGCCTAGCCGGCGTCGCGCAGCGCGGTCGCCAGCGCGCGCGCCGCGGGCCCCAAAGGCAGGTCGATGCGATGCGCCAGATAGGTTTCGGTGGCGACCTGGCTGGCGCGGCCCAGGCTGTCCGTGGGCAGGCGCAGCAAGCGGCCTTCGGCCAGGTCGCGTTCCACCAGCCACAGCGGCAGGCGGCCCCAGCCCACCCCCGCCAGGATCAGCGCATGCTTGGTGTCCTGGCCGCTGACGCGGCACGTCTGCGGCGACAGCACCGCGAAATCGCGCCCTTCGGTCAGGGTGGACGGGTCCGACTGCACGATCTGCAGGTGGTCGGCCAGTTCGGGCGTGCCCAGCGCGGCGTCGGACCGGGGGCGCCGCGCCAGGGGATGGCCGGCGCTGACCACGGCGACCATCTGCACCGAGGACAGCGCCTGCACGGCGATGCGCGGATGGCGGAAATGCTCGCCGGCGATGATGCCCAGGGTATGGCTGCCAGTCAGCAGCGCATCGATCGGGCCGCCCAGCGGAAGCACGGACACGCGGGTGGCGACGGTCGGGTACGCGGCACGCATGGCGTTCAACGCAGCACCGACCGCGGCGATGGGAAAGAGCGTGTCGACGACGAGCGACAGCTCCAGCTCGACGCCTTCGCCCAGGCCTTGCGCTCGGGCGCGCAGGGCGTCCACACGCAGCAGGATGTCGCGGGCGTTGGCCAGCAGCGCGTGACCTTGCGGCGTCATGACAGGCCGGCGGCCGCCGCGGTCGAACAGCGTCACGCCCAGTTGTCCTTCCATGTTGGCGATGGCGTGGCTGACCGCCGACTGCACGCGGGACAGGCGGCGCCCGGCCGCGCGGAAGCTGCCGGTGTCGGCCACGGCGGCGAACACGCGCAGCTGGTCCAAGGTGAGCGCGTCTATCATCTTGCGTCTGATCTATCCAGTCGATCGGTTTCTTCAAAAGATTATCACTTATCAAGATCGTTTCCCGCAGGCATGCTGTCGGGATCGCATGGGAAGAGAGGCGGGAATGAACCAGGTTGAAACGCGTTGGGCCGGGGTGCTGGCCATCGTGGGCGCGGGCGTGGTGGCGTCGCTGCAGGTGGGCAAGGTCATCATCGCCGCGCCGTTGCTGCGCCAGGACATGGGGCTGGACCTGGCCTCCATCGGCACTCTGACTGCCGTGTTTTCGATCCTGGGCGTGATCGGCGGGATTGCGGCCGGCGGGGTGATCGCCCGCTTCGGCGCGCGGCGCATGTTGTTGCTGGGCTTGGCGGCGACGGCGTTGGGCACGGCGGCGGGCGCCACGGCGCCCGGTTACGGCGTCCTGCTGGCATCCCGGGTGATCGAAGGCCTGGGTTTCCTGATGATCACGGTGGCAGGTCCCGCGGCCCTGCAGCGCATGGTGTCGGCGTCCAACCGGGATTTCGCCTTTGCGCTCTGGAGCTGCTACATGCCCGCCGGCATGGCTATCGCGATGCTGGCGTCGCAGGCGTTCGACCACTGGCAGGCGTACTGGTGGTGCGCCGGCGCGGCGGTGGTGGTGGCGCTGGCCTGCGTGGCGGCGCTGGCGCCGGCCACGCCCGGCACCGCCAGCCTGTCCTGGGGCGGCCTGCGGCAAGACACCGCCGATACGCTGGGGGCGGCGGGGCCCGTGCTGTTGGCGCTGTCGTTCACGTTGTACAGCCTGATGTTCTTCGCGCTGTTCACGTTCCTGCCGGTGCTGCTGATGGAGCAGTTGGGGCTGACGCTGGCGAAGGCCGGCCTGTACAGCGCGATTGCAAGCGCCGCCAACATCATCGGCAACCTTGGCGCGGGCATGCTGCTGGCGCGGGGCTGGCGGCGGTCTACGCTGATCGCCTGCGCCAGCGTGACGATGGGCGTGGTGGCGCTGCTGATCTTCCGCTCGGTCTTGCCGGCGATGCCCACCTTCCTGCTGTGCGTGCTGTTTTCGGCGGTGGGCGGCCTGATCCCCGCGACCTTGCTGGGCACCGCGCCGCTGGTGGCGCCGCGTCCGGCGTTGACGGCAGCGTCGGTCGGCCTGGTCATGCAGGGCAGCAACCTGGGGCAGGTCATCGGCCCGGTCACCGTGGGCGGCGTGATCGACCGCTACGGCTGGGCGTCGGCGTCCTACGTCGTGCTGGCGGCCGGCCTGGGCGGGCTGCTGATCGCAATTTGCCTCGGCCGGGTGCGCGCGGCGCGTCTGTAGCCCCCCAAGCACGCCATCCGCCGCATGGCGGTTGGCGGACCGTCATGAAGCAGGCCTATCATGGAGGTCGATTCTGTCTGGAGCCGCCATGCATACGCCTGCCCCCCGCCTCGTCATCTTCGATTGCGACGGCGTTCTGATCGATAGCGAAATCATTGCGGCGCGCGCCCAGTCGCGCGCGCTGGCCGAACACGGCATCGCCATCACCCCGGAAGACGCCGCCCGCCGCTTCGCCGGCATCCCCGACGCCGACATGTGGCAGACGCTGCAAACCGAGAATGCCTGCACCTTGCCCGAGGGCTTTGCGCGGCAGTACGCGGATCGTCTGGAAAGCACTTTCCGCCAGGAACTGCGAGCCTTGCCCCACGTGCACGAGACCCTGGCCACGCTACGGGCGCGCGGACTGGAGATCTGCGTGGCATCCAGCAGCACGCCGCCGAAACTCGAGGCCGCGTTAAAGCTGGTGGGCCTGTGGGACGCGTTCGCGCCCAACGTGTTCAGCACGGCGCAGGTGGCCAAAGGCAAACCCGCGCCGGACGTCTTCCTGTTCGCGGCGCGCCAGATGCGCACCGCCATTCTGGACTGCGTGGTGGTGGAAGACAGCGTGCCCGGCGTGCGCGCCGCCCGCGCCGCACGCATGCGGGCGGTGGGTTACGTGGGCGCGTCCCACAACGGGCCGGACCAGCGCCAGCGCTTGCTGGACGAAGGCGCGTCCGACGTGATCGACGACCTGAGCCAGTTGCCGGGCTTGCTGTAGTCAGGCGGCCGCGGCAACGGGTTCGGGTTTGACGCGCACCGCGCGCAGCACGCCGACCACCAGCAAGGCGATGCCCGCCATCGTCAGCGGTTCAGGCATCGTGCCGCGCAGGATGAATGCGTAGGCCAGGGCGGCCAGCGTTTCAAACACGATCAACTGGCCGGCCAGCGCGGTGGGCAGCCGCTGGCTGGCCTCGTTCCAGCACAGGGTGCCCAGCCAGGACGCGAACAGGCCGATGATGACCATCAGGCCCAAAAAAACTTCCGGACGCGGTCCCAGCGGCATGGCGAAGCCGCTGCCTGCCACGGCCATGCCGCCCCATAGCGCGGCGTAGCCCGCCAGCGCCAGGGGCAGGGTGGCCACGCCCTGGGCAGTGGCCCAGGTGCTGGGACTGCGGTCGGGATGCGCCCGCAGCCAGTCGGCATTGCGCAGCGGATACCAGGTCCAGCACGCGACGGCGGCCAGCGCCAGCGCCGCGCCGATGGCGTAGCGGCCCAGGTCCGCGTCGGCGTCCAGGCGCAGCGCGTCAAGCTCCACCTTGTTGACGCAACCGATACCCAGCGCGATCAGCGCCAGCGAGGGCGCCAGGCGTTTCCACGGCAGCCTGCCGTCGCGGCGCGCGTTGCGCAGGTTGGCGCACACGGCGATCACCACGGGCAGCGTGCCGATGATCATGGTGGGAACAGGGCCGCCCGCGCGCTGGATGGCGCTGGCCAGGCACAGGTAGTACAGCAGGTTGCCGATGGCGGCCAACTTCAGGGCTTCAATCCAGTCGGCGCGGGTCAAGAGCCGCAGGCGATGGCGGTCCAGCCAGGCAAGCGGCAACGCAATCAGGCCGAACGCCAGGTAGCGCGCCACGGATTGCAGCGCGGCCGGGTATTCGGGCAACAGCAGCGGCCCCACGAATACCAGCCCCCACATCAGGCCGGCGGCCAGGGCATAAAGGGTTCCCGCCCACATACATTGCTCCAGGTATCAATGCGGGCAGTCTAGCCAGCGGCGGGCGGGCCGGTCTTGTACCAGATTGCGGTGCGCCGGCTAGCCGCGGACCTGCTTCTGGTAGCGGGCGGGGGTGACGCCGTAGCGGCGCGAGAATGCGCGGGTCAGGTGCGCCTGATCGGTCAGGCCGGCGGCCAGCGCCACCTGGGCGGGCGTGATGCCGGCGGCCAGCAGGCGCTTGGCTTCGAACAGCCGCAAGGCCATCAGCATCTGTTGCGGCGTGGCGTGGTGCTGCGCCTGGAAGCGGCGCAGGAAGTGGAACGGGCTCAGCCCCGCCACCGCCGCGAGTTCGTCCAGCGTCAGGCGGCGTGACAGATGGGCGCGCAGGTAGTCGATGACGGGCGCAAAGCGCAGTGCGCCTTCGTCCGGCGCGCCCCGGGGCACTTGCGCGTGCCGGCGGAATTCGCCCAGCAGCAGAAACAGGGCGCTGTCGAAAGCCAGCGGTTCGCGCGCCTGCCACAAGGTGTCGAGCAGGGCGGTGACGCGCTGCGCGCCGGCGCTGTCGTGGCCGACGGCGGTGTCGAACCACCAGCCGGACTCCCCGGTGACGCGCGCCACGACGTCCGGGTCGATATAGGCCATGCGGTAACGCCAGCCGGATTCGGTTTCCGCGCGGCCGGTGTGCAGTTCGTCCGGATTCATCAGCACGACCGACCCCGAGGGCGCCAGGTGGTCTTCGCCCCGGTAACGGAAGCGTTCCACCCCGGACTCGATGGCGCCCAGGCCATAGGCTTCATGCGTGTGGGGTTCGAAGGCATGCCGCACGATGTGCGCGCGGTACAGCTCTACGCCGGGCTGATGTGCCGCATGGCGGAATTCGGCGCGGTCATTGGGATGGTCGAACGCCGCCGGCACGCCCGCCAGGAGGGGCGCGCCCGGCTCGTTAGCGGCGGCGGAATCGGTACGCATGTCTGGGATTTAAGCACGCCGGGTGGGCCCCAGGAAGGTCGTGGCATCCGGGGAAGGCAGACCTTGCCCGGCACGCGCCGCGAATTCGCGCAGCTTCTGGATGCTCATGGGGCGGCCGAACAGCCAGCCCTGGGCGTACTGCACGCCGCGCGCTTGCAGGATGTTGCGCTGCGCCTCGGTTTCCACCCCTTCGGCGACCATCTGCAAACCCAGCGAGCGCGCCAGTTCGATGATGTGGAATGTCACCAGGCTGGTGGGCGCGTCGGTGCCCAGCGTGTCCACGAACATCTTGTCGATCTTCAGGAAGTCCAGTTCATACGTGGCCAGGTACGACAGGCTGGAGTGCCCCGTGCCGAAGTCGTCGATCGCCACGCGGAATCCGCCCGCGCGCACCGCCAGGAGCGCGCCGCGCGCTTTCTCGGGGGCGATCAGCCCGCGCTCGGTGATTTCCAGCACCAGGCTGCCGGGCCGCATGCCCGCCTGCCGCACCAGATCGGTCATCCGTGTGTCGACGCCGCCGGCATGCAGGTCGTCGGAAGACAGGTTGATGGAGATGTGCAAGCGCGGGTTGCCTCGGAGCAGTCCGCCGGCGTCGCGAACGACGATCTCCATCACCTTCGAGGTGATCCGCTGGATCATGCCATTGGCCTCGGCAAGCGGGATGAAGACGCTGGGGCTGATCAGCGCGCCATTTCCATTGCGCCACCGCGCCAGCGCTTCGGCGCCGACGCACCGGCCGTCGCGCAGGTCAATGATGGGCTGGTATTCCACGAAGAACTCGTCGCGTTCGAACGCGGCTTGCAGTTCGCCAGTCAACGACATGCGGCGGTGCGCGACGACGGCGACTGCCCAGGTCAGCAACGCGCCCAGGATCAGGCCGACGGGTCCCAGGACATATGCCGAGCGCCGCACGTGCGCCTGCACCAGCGACGATGGCATGGCCGCCAGCGCGGCGCTGTCGGTGGCGACGGACGGCTGGATCACCACGAAGTAGCCCTCGTCCTCGAATTGGACGGGCAGGCCCTGGTAGCGGCGGACCCAGTCGTCGCGGATGACGCCGCGGCGTCCCAGGATCCGATGCTGCCCGCCCGTGAAGAATGCCAGGGAAACCGGGGAATCCCGGTTCAGCAGGTCGATCGCCAGGTCGGGGTAGGCCAGGGCCGCGTAGCCGTCGCGCCCCAGCACGCTGAAGGAGTGGCCGGGCAGGTTGGGCAATTCGATCCCGCTCCAGAAGCGCAGGCCGTACGGCCGGTTGCCGTCGGGTTTGCCCAGATTGATAGGCAGGTCCTGATTGCCCAGCGTGGAGCACACCAGCGCGTCGTTCTCCAGGCGTCCCATGCCCGCCACGTGGCTGAAGGCTGCCGACAGGATGCCCATGCGCGTCAATTGTTCCGCGGAACAGGGCGGCTCGGCGGAATTGCTGTTCAACGCGGTGATCGCGTCGCTGATCTGCAGGCGGGCGTTGTCGGCCCGGTGCAGCACGTCGTCCGCCATGTCGTGCAGGGTGGCCAGGGCATCTTCGCGGCCCTGTGTCTGCGCCAGGTACAGCGACAGCGAAAAGGGCACGAGCAGAGCCAACACCCCGATTGTGGACGCCAGTAGCACCGTGCCAGTCTTGTTCATGCGACGCTCCGCCCATGTCAGTTTCGCGCTTCGGACGAGCCTACTCCTGGCCGCGAGCGCCGGGGCGCGCATTGACAATCTTTGACAGTGGCCGGGAACGCCGATGCGTCAGCCCTTGGCCGGGGGCGAACGTTGCGCCTGCATCTGGGCGGCGCGCGCCAGCAGCAATTCCCGTTCGCGGGTGTTGCGCGTCATGCCGGCGGCGCGCTCGAATTCGGCATAGGCCTCGGCGTGGCGGCCAAGCTTGGCGAGCAGGTCGCCGCGCACGCTGGGCAACCAATGGTAGTTGGCCAATGCCGGGTCGGCCGACAACGCGTCGACCAGTTCCAGCCCGGCTTGCGGACCGAATGCCATGCCCACGGCGACGGCGCGGTTCAACGCCACCACGGGCGACGGCATCACCTGGGCCAGCGCGTCGTAGAGCGCGACGATGCGCGGCCAATCGGTTTCCGGCGGCGTGCGCGCGCGCGCGTGGCAGGCGGCCAGCTCCGCTTGCAGCGCATAAGCGCCTAACGCGCCGCCTTGGGCGGCTGAGCGCGCCAACGCCGCCAATCCGCGCCGGATCAGCAAGGGATCCCAGCGGCCGCGGTCCTGCTCCATCAACAGCACGGGGCGGCCTTGCGCATCGGTGCGCGCAGGCAGGCGGGACGCCTGCAGCTCCATCAACGCCACGAGGCCATGTGCTTCGCCTTCGCCGGGGGCCAACTCGGCCAGGATGCGGCCCAGGCGCAGCGCTTCGTCGCAAAGCGCCGGGCGCATCCAGTCGTCGCCCGAGGTCGCTGAATAGCCTTCGTTGAAAATCAGGTAAATGACTTCCAGCACGGAGGCGAGCCGGGGGCCACGGTCCTGTTCTCGCGGAACCTCAAAGGGCACCTTGGCCGCCGTCAGGCTGCGCTTGGCGCGCACGATGCGCTGGGCGATCGTGGACTCCGACGCCAGGAACGCGCGGGCGATCTCTGCCGTGGACAGACCGCCCAGCAACCGCAGCGTGAGCGCCACGCGCGCCTCGGTCGACAGCACCGGATGGCAGGCGGTGAAGACCAGGCGCAGCAGGTCGTCGCCGATATCGTCCTGGCGCGCGGCATCCAGCGCGTCCACGAAGTCGGGTTCCACGTCGGCCTGCAAGGCCTCCAGTTCATGGCCGATCTGATCGTGCTTGCGGGTGTGCAGCGCGTCCAGGCGCAAGCGGTCGCGGGCGCGGTTCTTTGCGGTGGTCATCAGCCACGCTCCCGGGTTGTCCGGCACACCCGTGTCGGGCCAGCGTTCAAGGGCGGCCACCAACGCGTCCTGCGCCAGCTCTTCGGCCACGCCGACGTCGCGCACCAGCCGCGCGACGCCGGCGATGACGCTGGCGGCCTCAATCCGCCAGACTGCCTCGATAGCCCGATGGGTCGCCGTCTGGCTCATGCGCCGGCCGCTTCGCCGGGGACCATGTGCACCAGTTCCCAGATGTGGCCGTCCAGGTCTTCGAAGCCATGGCCGTACATGAACCCATGGTCTTGCGGGGCACGCGGCGCGGTGCCGCCGGCGGCCACCGCCCGGGCGACCAGGTCATCGACTTCGGCGCGGCTTTCGCAAGACAGGCAGATCAGCACTTCGGTGGCGCGGGTCGCGTCGACCAGCGGCTTGCCGGTGAAGCCCTGGAAGAAGTCCTTGGTCAGCAGCATGGCGTAGATGTCGTCGCTGATGACCATGCAGGCGCCTTGGTCGTTGGTGAACTGCGGATTGAAGGTGAACCCCAGGCTCTTGAAGAAGGCTTGGGATTTCTGCATGTCGCCGATGGCGAGGTTGACGTAGATCTGCTTGTGCATGTCCGTGCTCCGGTGTGGGCCTAGCGCCTTTCGGCCAAGGCCTTGAGATTGGTGAGGCCGTCTTCAAAATCCTGTCCGACCATGCGGTCCATATTGAAGAAGATGTGCATCAGTTTGGCAACGAAGTTCAGCCGGCCTTCCATGAGCCAGGCGACGCGCGTGCCGTCGCCGGCCGGCGTCAGGCTGAAGGTCACCTGATTGACGGCCGAAAACGGCTTGACGAAGGTCAGGCGCATCTTGACGGCCGTGTCTGGTTGCGCCGACTCGATGCGCATTTCCCCCACGCCGACTTTGTCGCTTTCCCAAGCGTACGTCGCACCCGGGCCGACGGTAGTCGCGCCGTAGCTGCCTTTGATCGCGGGATCCTTCTTCTCGTACGGGTTCCAGGTATTGAATGCGCGCAGATCGTTGATCAGGGGGAACAGCCGGTCGGGTGGGGCCTGGATCTGTGCGCTGCGTTCAACTCGGAACGTGTCGGGCCGCGTGGCGGCATAGGCCAGCAGCAGGACGAGGGCGGCCAGGACGATCAGCAACAAGGTTTTCAGCATGGCGGGATTCCGAGCGGCTCAGTGGCTGACGCCGGGGATGTCGCGAAAGCGTTCCACGGCCTTGCTGGGGCCGAAGTCTTCCAGTTCGAACAATTGGCGTACTTCGATGGCGCAGGGCTGGCCGGTGAACGGCTCCGGAAAGCGCAGGGCCCATTGCATGGCTTCTTCGCGCGAACGCACCTGGATCATGGTGTAGCCGGCGATCAATTCCTTGGTTTCGGCAAAGGGCCCGTCCACCACCTTGCGCTGGCCGCCTTCGTATTCCACCCGCCATCCTTTGGACGACGGTTGCAGGCCGCTGGCGTCCAACAGCACGCCGGCCTTGGCCAGTGCTTCGTGATAGGTCGCCATTGCGGCAAGCAGGCTTTCTTCCGGCATCACGCCGGCTTCGCTGTCGGGCGTGGCCCGCACGATGATCATGAATCGCATCTGAGTCTCTCCTTGAGGTTGGACATCGCAGCCCGCGTTTCCGTCGGAAACTCCGGGCTTGTACTGGCACGACGAACGGCGAGACGTCAGATCGACAAAGAATTTGCGGGCCTAGGGTAAGTACCAGGTCCCCGGGGAGTTACATGAAGCACGGCCCCAGTTCGCGCACCTCGACGGTCGCCCATTGCGCCGCCGGGCATTCTGCGGCCAGGGCCAGCGCCTCTTCGCGGGTGTCGCACGTCAGCAGGAAGAACCCGCCGATCATTTCCTTGGCCTCGGCGTACGGCCCGTCCACCAGCGAGCGTTCACCGTCGCGGATCTGCAGCCGCACGCCTTCGGACTCCGATTTCAGGGATTCGGCTTGCGTCAGCAGACCGCGCGCCTTCAGGCCTTCGGCGTAGCGCACCATCTGCGCGTAGGCGTCGCGGCCTTCCTCGGGGGTACGCTGGGCGCGCTGGCCCACGGGTTCAACGATCAGCAGCAGGTAGGACATGGGCGAGGGTTCCGGTTCGGCTCACGATTGTGGATCCCGAAAGCTTACGTGAGTCTTCCTGGAAAATCGATTC
>NZ_DBHKZA010000016.1:84738-88762 GCF_057314935.1 Achromobacter sp. | reverse complement strand
GCAGCGCCGAGAACTTCAAGATCCTGGACCCGCTGGCCGACAAGCTGGGCGCCGCACTGGGCGCATCGCGTGCCGCCGTGGACGCCGGCTACGCGCCGAACGATTGGCAGGTTGGCCAGACGGGCAAGATTGTTGCGCCGCAGCTATACGTGGCGGTTGGTATCTCGGGCGCCATCCAGCATCTGGCCGGCATGAAGGATTCCAAGGTCATCGTCGCCATCAACAAGGATCCGGAAGCGCCGATTTTTGGCGTGGCGGATTATGGCCTGGTGGGCGATTTGTTCCAGGTCGTGCCTGAATTGACCGGCGCGCTGTAAACCACCCGGTCACGTCGTATAAAAAACCGCAGGCGGTGAGCCTGCGGTTTTTTTTTGGTTCCCGATAATCTGCGTCCCTTTGTTATGGCTGTAGTATTTCTTTTGAATTTCTGAAAGATTCTGATAATGTGTTCCGCGCGCAGCAGGATTGTTCGCGCACGTGCTCGACCTGTACAGAACGAAGGAGATTCGGGATGGAATGGTTCTTTGACACATTGCGGAAATACCCTGAATTAGCGGTTTTCCTGACCCTGGGATTGGGTTATTGGATCGGCGCCAAAAAGCTCTTCGGTTTTAATCTAGGCGCGGTAACGGGTACATTGCTGGTGGGCGTGCTGGTCGGTCAACTCGACATCACCATCGCCCCGATTCTGAAGCAGGTGTTCTTCCTGCTCTTTCTCTTTGGTCTTGGCTACGGCGTCGGGCCACAATTCTTCCGCGGCATGAAAAGCGATGGCCTTCCCCAGGTCATCTTTGCGGTCATCATTTGCGTGATTTGCCTGCTGGTCACCTGGGCAACCGCCGTGGGCTTCGGCTTTGACGCCGGCACCGGCGCTGGCCTGCTGTCGGGGGCGCAGACCATTTCCGCGGTGATGGGGGTGGCAACCGACACGATCAATGGCCTGAGCGTGGATGCGGCGACCAAGAAGCAATGGATCGACAGCATCCCGGTTGCCTATGCCGTCTGCTACATCTTCGGCACGGTGGGCAGCGCATGGCTGTTGGCCTCGCTGGGCCCGAAGCTGATGGGCGTGGACATCGTGAAGGAGTGCAAGGAATACGAAGCCAAGATGTCCGGGGCATCGGATTCCATGGAGCTGTCCGGCTACCGCAAGTTCACGGCGCGCGCCTATCGCCTGGATCACGTCGAGCATGTCGGCAAGACGGTCGGCGAGCTGGAATCGAAGTTCGTCGAAGCCCGCGTCTTCATCGAGCGGATCCGCCGCGGCGACCAGGTCCTGGACAACGACTCGACCACCGTGCTGGAGGCCGGCGACGTGCTGTGCGTGACCGGTCGGCATGACGCGCTGGTCCTTCAGGCGTCCGGCATCATCGGAACCGAAGTCGAAGACCGCGATTTGCTGAGCCTGCCCGCCGAGATCGTCGAGGTGGTGCTGACCAACAAGAACGTGGCGGGCAAGACGCTCAAGGAACTTGCGGAAAACGAGACCGTGCGCCAGCTGGGCCGCGGCGTCTTCTTGCGCAAGGTCGTCCGTGGCGGCCATGAGATGCCGGTCAATTGGGGCCTGAAGCTGGATCGGGGCGACCGCCTTTTCGTGCTGGGCGCCAAGCGCGACGTTGAACGGGTGATAGACAAGCTGGGCTACGTCGACCGCGCCACCAATCAGACCGACATGGTGTTCGTGGGCTTCGGCATCTTGCTGGGCGGCCTGTTCGGCACCCTCGTGCTGACGGTAGGCGGCATCCCCATCACGTTGTCGACCTCCGGCGGCGCGCTGATCTCCGGCCTGATTTTCGGCTACCTGCGTTCGGTGCACCCCACCTTCGGCCGCGTGCCGGAGCCCGTGCACTGGTTCCTGACATCCGTGGGGTTGACCGCCTTCGTGGCGGTGGTCGGCATCACCTCGGGGCCAGGCTTCGTGCAGGGCTTCCAGCAGCTCGGGGCCAAGCTGTTCGTGGCCGGCATCATCGCAACCAGCGTGCCGATGATCCTGGGGGTGTATATCGCCCGGTATGTCTTCAAATTCCATCCGGCCATCGTGCTGGGCGTCTGCGCCGGCGCCCGCACCACGACGGCCGCGATCGGCCAGATCACCGAAACGGCGAAAAGCCAGGTGCCCGCCCTGGGCTACACGGTGCCTTACGCCATCGGCAATACCCTGCTCATCATCTGGGGGATTGTCATTGTGTTGCTCATGACCTAGTGGGACGCCCCGCGAGCCGCATGGCTTGCGGGCAGCACATCGGGGCGGCGGGCGTGCCCGCCCGCACCGCCCCGGCAAGCGCTTGTCAAAACGCAAACCAGGAGTACTGAATAATGGCTTCCACCACGCCCCTTACCGTCAGCCTGGCCTCGGCCCTGAAAACGACGCGGTCGCGCCAGCGCGACCTTGAACAGTTGTCGCCCTTCGAACTGAAGGATTATCTGATCACGCTGGCCAAGGAAAACCAGCAGACCGCCGCGTTAACCATGTTGAACGCCGGCCGCGGCAATCCCAACTGGATCGCCACCGAGCCGCGCGACGCCTTCTTCCTGCTTGGCCAGTTCGCCATGAAGGAGGCGCGCCGCGTGCGCGACGATGCCATCCTGGCGGGCATGCCGGCCAAGAAAGGCTGCGCCGACCGCCTGCGCAAATTCCTGTCCAAGCACAAGGGCGAGGACGGCTACGACTTCCTGGTGGGCGTGCTCGAATACGGCGTGAAGATCAAGAGCTTCGATCCCGACGAGTGGATCCACGAGCTGACCGACAGCATCATCGGCGACAACTATCCCGTGCCGCCGCGCGCGCTGGTCCACATCGAGCAGATCGTCCACGACTACCTGGTCAAGGAAATGTGCGACGGCCGCCCGCCCAAGGGCAAGTTCGACCTGTTCCCGGTCGAAGGCGGCACGGCCGCCATGTGCTACATCTTCGACTCGCTGATGCAGAACGGCCTGCTCAAGCAGGGCGACACCATCGCGCTGTTCCTGCCGACCTTCACGCCCTATATCGAGATCGCGCACCTGGAGCGCTTCCAGTTCAAGATCGTGGCCATCAACGCCAGCAGCCTGCGCGCCGACGGCACGCACGACTGGCACTATCCGGCCAGCGAGATCGCCAAGCTGGAGAACCCCAAGATCAAGCTGGCGGTCACGGTGAACCCGAGCAATCCTCCGTCGGTCGCGTTCAGCCCGGTCGAGATGAAGCAGATCGTGCGCCTGATCCGCAAGAACCCGGACCTGGTGCTGGTGACCGACGACGTCTACGGCACCTTCGTGCCGAATTTCCGTTCGCTGATGGCCGAGGTGCCGCACAACACCATCTGCGTGTATTCCTTCTCGAAGAACTTCGGGTGCACGGGCTGGCGCCTGGGCGTGATCGCCATCCACGAGAAGAACACGATGGATCGCCGCATCGCCGAGCTGCCGGCGTCGTGGAAGCAGCGCCTGAACAAGCGCTACGGCGCCATGACGATGGAGCCTGAAAAGCTCAAGTTCATCGACCGCATGGTGGCCGACAGCCGCAACGTGGCGCTGAACCACACGGCTGGGCTCTCCTTGCCCCAACAGGTGCAGATGGGGTTCTTCGCGTTGTCGCACCTGCTGGACCTGAAGGATGCCTACAAGCATCTGACCATGGAGATCGTGCGCGCACGGCGCGATGCGCTGTGGAGCGGGCTGGGCATCCCGCTGCCGCCGGAAGATCCGATGCGCGGCTGGTACTACGTGGAACTGGACTTCATGGTCTGGGCCAAGATCATGTATGGCGATGCCTTCTGCAAGTACATGACCACCAACTACGAGCCCGTGGACTTCCTGTTCCGCCTGGCGGAGAAGTCCGGCGTGGTGCTGATGGACGGGGGCGGGTTCGGCGGACCGCCGTGGTCGATCCGCATTTCGCTGGCCAACCTGGACGACGCCGACTACGCCAAGATCGGCAAGTACATGGTCGAATGCGCGACCGAGTACGTCGAGGCATGGAAGGCATCCGAGCTGGTGCGTTCGGGCCCGACGGCAGGCAAGGGCCAGACGGTGAGGGCGGGCG
>NZ_DBHKZA010000016.1:78709-84638 GCF_057314935.1 Achromobacter sp. | reverse complement strand
GGCGGTGAAGAAGGCGGTCAAGCAGGCGGACACCGCTGCCAAGTCGGCCAAGAAAGCCACGGCCCGGAAGTAGGAAAACACAGGGCGACATGACCTTATGACGTGCTCAGTCGGGTTTTTCAATAGCGTCCCCATCGCGGTTCTGTTCGTCACGGTGGGTTTGGGATACCTGATCGGCAAGCTGAAGGTCGGGCCGATCCAGCTGGGCGGGGTGTGCGGGACACTCATCGTCGCCCTGCTGATCGGCCAGACGGGTTGCCAGATGCGCGGCGACCTGAAAGAGGTCGCGTTCGCCCTGTTCATCTTTGCCATGGGCTACTCCGGCGGCCCGCAGTTTTTCGCCAACCTGAACCGGTCCAGCCTGCGCTACATCGTGCTGCCGATCATCGAGGCCCTGCTGGTGCTGACTATCGTGCTGGCGGCCGTGCCGTTGTTCGGCCTGGATGCCGGCACGGCGGCGGGCTTGGCGGCCGGCGCAGCCACGGAATCGGCCGTGGTGGGTACGGCGGCCGAGGCGCTCAAGCATCTGGGGCTGCCGGATGCCGAGGTGCAGCGCATGGAGGCCAATATCGCCACGGCCTACACGCTGACCTATCTGGTGGGCCTGATCAGCATCGTGTTCTTCACGAGCCAGGTCGCGCCAGCCCTGTTGCGCATCAACTTGCGCGAAGCGTCCAAGGCCCTGGAAGCGAAGCTGGGCGTGGCTTCCGGCGACGATGATGAAATCAACCTGCCCACCCTGCCGCGGCTGGTGGGGCGCGCCCATGTGGTGAAAGACGCCGACGGCATGAGCGTGGCCGACGTCGAGGCGCAACTGGGCGGGCGGACGGTGATCAGCCGCATCCTGCGAAATGGCGAGGCGGTGGACGCGACACCGGAAGATACCCTGGTCACCGGCGACATCGTGGTCGTGCTGGGGCTGCGCCGCTTCGCGCTGCGGGCGGGGTCGGTGGTCGGGCCTGAAATCCAGTTGCCCGAGGCCCATGCGGACGATCTGCAACTGAGCGAGCTGGCCGTCATCGTCAACAAGAAGGCGATCAACGGACGCACGATGGGCGAACTGGCCAAGCGGCCGGGCGCCCGCCGGGCACGTGGTGTCTTCGTCCAATCCATCATGCGTTCGGGGCATGTGCTGCCATTGACGCCGGCCACGGTGGTGCAATACGGCGACCTGGTGACCTTGGTTGGCACGGAACCCGAGCTGTCGGAAGCCGGCGCCGCCCTGGGCAATGAGTTGCGCCGCAGCGGCGTGACCGATCTGGTGTTCCTGGCCTTCGGCATTCTCGCCGGCTTGATGATCGGCGCGCTGAGCGCGCGCCTGTGGGGCATCCCGGTGTCCCTGGGCAGTGGGGGCGGCGCGCTGGTCAGCGGCCTGGTCTGCGGTTGGATCAACGCCAAGCGGCCTGCCATCGGCCATATGCCGGAACACGCCGTGCAACTGCTCAAGGACCTGGGCCTGGCGGTGTTCGTGGCGTGCGTGGGGCTGTCTGCCGGCCCCGAAGCGATATCGCTGATCCGCGAGCATGGCGCGGTGCTGCCGCTGATTGGCCTGCTGGTGTCGCTGGGGCCTGCCTGCCTGTCGTTGTGGGTGGGGCACAAGATCCTGAAGATCGAGGGGCCGTTGCTGGTGGGGGCCATCGCGGGGCAGCACGTCAGCACGCCCGCGATCAGCGCCATCCTGGGATCCAGCGGCAGCTCTGTGCCGCTGTTGGGCTACACCGTGACCTACGCCATCGCCAATGTGCTGCTGCCCGTCCTGGGGCCGATCATCGTGTCATTGGCGTACCATCTGAGTTAGCGCCCGTCCGGCTATCTGCCGGACGACGCGGCGCCTGTCGCATCCCGACGCGCGCAATCAGACGCGCGTACCAAGAAACGCATCCGGCAGCGAGGCGCTCTGCGCCTGGCTGGCCCTTGCACACGGAGACACCATGCCTTACGTAACCCCGCTGCAGGACTTTCGCTTCGCCCTGAAAGAACTGGCCGGATTGGACGACATCCTGAAACTGCCCGGATTCGGTGACGTCACGCCCGACCTGGTGGACGCCATCCTGGAAGAAAACGGACGCTTCGTCGAGCAGGCGGTGGCTCCCTTGAATGTGCCCGGCGACACGCAGCCCCCCGTCTGGAAGGACGGGCAGGTGACGACGACGCCGGGGTACGCCCAGGGTTTCAAGGACTATGCGGCAGGCGGCTGGCAGGGCTTGCAGCACCCGCAAGCCTGGGGCGGCCAGGGGTTGCCCAAACTGGTCGCGGCGGCGCCCGGGGAGAACATCCAGGCGGCCAGCCTGGCGTTTTCCTTGTGTCCGATGCTGACCGATGGCGTGATCGAAGCCGTGCTGACCGTGGGGTCGGAGGCGCAGCGCAAGCAGTATGTGCCCAATCTGATCAGCGGCAAGTGGACCGGCACCATGAACCTGACGGAGCCCCAGGCCGGGTCCGACCTGGCCCAGGTCGCCACGCGGGCGGTCCGCCAGGACGACGGCAGCTTCCGCCTGTCAGGCCAGAAGATCTTCATCACCTACGGCGAACACGATCTGGCCGAAAACATCATCCACCTGGTGCTGGCCCGCACGCCGGACGCGCCGGCGGGCGTAAAGGGCATATCGCTGTTCATCGTGCCCAAATTCCTGGTCGAGGCCGACGGCAGCGTGGGCAAGCGCAACGACGTCTGGTGCGCCTCGCTGGAGCACAAGCTGGGCATCCACGGCAGCCCCACCGCGGTGCTGCTGTACGGGGCGGGCAAGGGCGACGTGGGCGAGGGCGCCGTGGGCTACCTGGTGGGCGAATTGAACCGCGGCCTGGAATACATGTTCATCATGATGAACGCGGCCCGCTATTCCGTCGGGCAGCAGGGCATCGGCGTATCCGAACGCGCCTATCAGCACGCGCTGGCCTATGCGCGCGAACGGGTCCAGGGGCGTGCCGTGGAAGGGTCGGCGGCGCCGGTGGCTATCGTGCGGCATCCTGACGTGCAGCGCATGCTGCTGACCATGAAAGCGCTGACGGAAGCGGCCCGCGCAGTGTCGTATGTGACCGCGGCGGCGCATGACAAGGGGACGCACCACCCCGATCCCGAGCAGCGTTCGCGCAACCGGGCATTCTACGAATACATGGTGCCCATCGTGAAAGGGTATTCGACCGAGACCGCGGTCGAGGTCGCCTCCCTGGGTATCCAGGTGCACGGCGGCATGGGCTTCATCGAGGAGACCGGCGCGGCGCAGTATTACCGCGACGCCCGCATTCTGCCGATCTATGAAGGCACCACCGCGATCCAGGCCAACGACCTGGTCAGCCGCAAGACGCAGCGCGACGGCGGCGCCACCGCGTACGCCGCCATCGCCGCGATGCGCGAAACGTTGCGCGCCGTCGAAGCGGAGTCCACCCGCGCGGCAGCGCCGGAACGCGACGCGCTGCGGCTGCTGCGCGACAACCTGGACGGCGCCATCCAGGCGTACGAGGCGGGCGTGGGTTTCATCCTGGAGCAGTCGGCGGCCAACATCCGGGCGGTCTATTCCAGCAGCGTCCCGTACCTGATGCTGGCCGGCGTGGTGCACGGCGGCTGGCAGATGGCGCGTGCGGTGCTGGCATGCCGCCGGCACATCGCGGCGGGCTCAACCGACCCGTTCTACAAATCGAAGATCGCGACGGGATTGTTCTACGCCGCGCACATCCTGCCGCGCGCGCTGGCGCTGTCCGCCGCCGTGCGCGCCGGGGTGGTCGCGGATGCATGCGGCGCCGCTTCAGATATTGCATAAGGTTATATGGCTTGCGTATTTCCGCCGCCAAAGGTTTGATGGAAGAATCGTTTTGCAGGCGGCAATTTCCGCAATGAAAAACGACTTTCGGCTGGCAGTCGTCGCGAACCACCAGCCCCTTCCCACTGAATCCGCATACAGGAGACACCATGAGTCATCTACGTCTGGGCGATACCGCCCCCGATTTCGAACAGGAATCCTCGGCTGGCCCTATCCGCTTCCATGAGTATCTGGGCAACAGCTGGGGGGTGCTTTTCTCGCATCCGGCCGATTTCACCCCCGTGTGCACGACGGAACTCGGCTACACCGCCAAGCTGGCGGACGAATTCGCCAAGCGCAACGTGAAGGTGCTGGCGCTGTCGGTGGACGGCACCGATTCCCACTCGAAGTGGATCGAGGACATCAACGACACGCAGTCGACCAAGGTCAATTTCCCGATCCTGGCCGACAAGGACCGCAAGGTCTCCGAGCTGTACGACATGATCCACCCGAACGCCAATGCCACGCTGACGGTGCGCTCGGTGTTCATCGTCGACCCGAACAAGAAGGTGCGCCTGATCATCACGTACCCGGCCAGCACCGGCCGCAATTTCAACGAAATCCTGCGCGTCATCGATTCGCTGCAGCTGACCGACAGCCACAGCGTGGCCACCCCGGTCAACTGGGAAGACGGCGACGATGTGATCATCGTTCCGTCCCTGCAGGACGAGGCCGTGATCAAGCAGAAATTCCCCAAGGGCTACAAGGCTGTGCGCCCGTACCTGCGCATTACGCCTCAACCGAATAAGTAAATTCGGATTTCGGGGGTAATCCCCGTTTTCCGCATGCGGCTTCCGGCCGCCAGAACCGCCGCCTTCCCATAGGGAAGCGCGGCGGTTTTTCATTGTTGGGACAGGGATCCTATATGTCTGGGAGCGATGAGCAATCAAAAAATGATTCGTTCCGTTCAGATTGTCCAGCCAGCACACTTGCTTGCACATTGCCAAATACAGGGAGCAAGGGATGTCTTTCAGGAAAGCTGGTTGGTTGGCCGCGCTGGCGGCGGTGACAGTTTCGCTGGCGGCGATCGCGCCGGCTCAGGCCCAGCAAAAGCAGACGCTGCTGAACGTCTCGTACGACCCGACGCGCGAGCTGTATCGCGCCATCGATGACGCCTTCATCAAGCAATACAAGGAAAAGGCCAATGTCGACCTGACGATCCGCCAATCGCACGGCGGCTCCGGCCGCCAGGCGCGTTCGGTGATCGACGGCCTGGAAGCCGATGTGGTGACGCTGGCGCTGGCCTATGACATCGACGCCATCGCCGACCGCGGCCTGGTGCCCGAGAACTGGCAGACCCGCCTGCCGCAGAACAGCTCGCCCTATACCTCCACCATCGTATTCCTGGTGCGCAAGGGCAATCCCAAGGCCATCAAGGACTGGGACGACCTGGTCAAGGACGGCGTGCAGGTCATCACCCCGAATCCGAAGACCTCGGGCGGCGCCCGCTGGAACTACCTGGCCGCCTGGGCCTATGCGCTGGAGAAGAACGGCGGCAGCGAAGAGAAGGCCCGCGCCTTCGTCGGCGACCTGCTCAAGCACGTGCCGGTGCTGGACACTGGCGCCCGCGGCGCCACCACGACCTTCGTCGAACGCGGCGTGGGCGACGTGCTGCTGGCGTGGGAGAACGAAGCCTTCCTGGCGCTTGAAGAGCTGGGTCCGGACAAGTTCGACATCGTGGTGCCGTCGCTGTCCATCCTGGCCGAACCGCCGGTGGCCATCGTGGACAAGGTCGTGGACAAGAAGGGGACGCGCGCCGCCGCGCAGGCCTACCTGGAGTTCCTGTACACGCCTGCCGCGCAGGAGATCATCGCAAAGAACTACTACCGTCCCATCGACAAGACGGTCGCCGCCAAGTACGAAAACAAGTTCCCCAAGGTCAAGCTCGTCACCATCGACGACAAGATCTTCGGCGGCTGGCGCAAGGCGCAGAAAGATCACTTCAGTGATGGCGGCACATTCGACCAGATCTATCTGCCGCAAAAGAAATAATCAGACGACGATCGGACGACGGCCATCACGACAGCCTCGAACCCGACGGCAAACGGCGCGCAAGCGCCTTTTGCCGTTCGGCGCAACAGCCCGGGCGTGCTGCCCGGATTCGGCATTTCCATGGGTTACGCGGTGCTGTA